>NZ_JBFTMK010000952.1:0-930 GCF_056396965.1 Pseudomonas sp. 05N434 | reverse complement strand
CCGTAGATCACTCCGCTCGCCTTGGAGTCGATTCCGGGCACCGATCCGCTTCTCGCAATTGCTGAATTTGATCTTTCCGCCCCGCCGCGCAAGGTCAGAGGCATTCGCTCGCAACTCCGGTTTACAACAGGAAGGCGAACGCTCGGCGCGGTTGGACGATTACACCCGCGCTCGACAGGTCCTACGCGAAGCCGTCAGTGGCTACA
The DNA here is from genome assembly GCF_056396965.1 of Pseudomonas sp. 05N434. Lineage (NCBI taxonomy): Bacteria > Pseudomonadati > Pseudomonadota > Gammaproteobacteria > Pseudomonadales > Pseudomonadaceae > Pseudomonas > Pseudomonas sp. 05N434. The sequence goes on along the minus strand of NZ_JBFTMK010000952.1, from coordinate 724 downwards.
TCCCCCGATGGCGATATCGTTGACTGAATCTACCAGCAACTTCGACTCGAGCCCTGATTGTTTCACATCCTGTAACGGACACATTTTTGACAGGTATTTGACCCCGTACTTTTCGTCTTTCTGAATCGCCCTCGTAATCTAGTGAAAATCCTTTATTGGGAGCGCAACGGGTTTTGCCTTTGGCTTAAGCGCCTGGAGTCTGAATGGTTCAAAACCTCGCCCGACATCACGGATGAGGTGATCGTGCTGACCGTACAAGAGCTGAACGTATCGTAAGCGCTCCATTAACCCCATATTTTAAAGGTTGGGATCTATGGCTATCTTGGAATTTTCGGCGTGTAGTTCCGCGGCAGCAAGGCTTCGAAGTCTTTGTCACGGTAAACGGGAAGCACATCTGGCGGTAGGTGTACTTCGTGGATTGCATACGAATAAACGACGGCGTCTCTCAGCAGCGCCGGGCGCGACCTGTGCCACGATAGTGTGAGCTCCTCGAAGCTCGCAATACCGAGACCTGCCGGATCCGAAGCGACAGGCGACGAGCGATCCAAGGCTCAGGAACTCCTACGCTCCTGACCTCCCCGACACGCTTTATCGCAACGACGTCTTGGCAGAGCAGCACAAGCGCCTTCAAAAGCGGCGCGCTCCAGTTAGCATCTGGAAGGTGCAAAGGCTGATTGAGCTGCAAGAGGACCAAGTAGCGTTGTATCATCCTCACCGCGTCATC
>NZ_JBFTMK010000951.1:0-948 GCF_056396965.1 Pseudomonas sp. 05N434 | reverse complement strand
TACGGGCAGCGTGCGTCAGCGCTTCTTCAGCCTGTGCTGGATGCTGGCAAGGACCGTCAGAGGAAATGTTGTTACCAACGCAATAAAATAACGAAAGACTCATTGCCCCCTCCGGCAAGGTGGTTGCTGCTGCCTTGAATAGCTGCTCAACCTTCTCGTTTTTTAACTGCGGCGCCATACCGGAAAGACTCAAACTTGCAGCATTCAAACTGGCTTGAGGATCGCCGGAAGCTGCAGCGCATAGATAGTTTTCCAGAGAGGCTTCAAACAACTCCCCCGTGAGTCGGTACTGCTCCAGCCCCCCCAAACCTCTAAAGGCTTCCGCACGTTGAAAGCAAAAGCTCTCTGCCTTGCTCATGTGAGGATTGCTCGCCACTACGAGATCTTTCTCACTAATCGACCAATCCTCAACTCCCTCCAAGACCCAACACGCTTGTCGAGAAAAGTTGAAAATCTTGATGTTGCTGTTGCCCGCTCGCTTATCCACTACGTTGAAATGACTATCGTCGATCGCTTCGACCTCAACACCCTCAGTCTTGTCTGTGCCCACAGGCGCCATTAGCGGAAACGCCAAATTGGAGCTGTTAACTCCCGTCGTTTGCGGCTCAAAAACCCCATGCTCTCCCACCGGTTTCAAAACCAGCGACTTCACCGTCATCGCAGTCAACCGCTGCTGAGTTTCAGCATTCGCAGAGAACGCCGGAAGGAACTGGGCAAAATCCTCAGACGGGCATTCATCCGCATAAGCGCTGCCATGAAACAGGCTCAGCAGCGACGCGGTGAAAACCGCTACAGCGAGGMCACCACTCTTCTTCAAAACACCATTCATGTCGATCACTCAGAAAACACAAAAAAAGCCTTCGGTTTAACCTTCTCAGGCGGAGCATTCCCCAACGCCTGATCCATCAAACTCCCCGCCTTATCCTTATCCGCAGCCCCCGGCAACAC
>NZ_JBFTMK010000950.1:0-948 GCF_056396965.1 Pseudomonas sp. 05N434 | reverse complement strand
CTACAAAGTAATTCCTTTTATTATCTGATAACGTCATTTCAGGAGATTATATGACTCACGTTCACGAAGAAAAAATCAAAGAGATTGTTTCTCAGGTCTTGGGCGTCAGCGTCGGAGAGATCCGCAACAACGAAAACTTCATAGAGGCTTACGGTGCTGATTCGATGTCAGGAATAGAAATCCTGGCCGGTATCGAGGGCGCTTTTCAGGTCCGAGTCAATGAAGCTTACATTCCACGGATAACCAGCGTGGATTCAATTCTCTCGTTTATCGACAAGACCCTGCTTGAGGCTGAGTGTGCATGATGAGCTCCGGCAAGGGCAGAAGGGTTGTCGTCACTGGCTTGGGGCCGGTCAGCCCGATCGGAATTGGGAAAGACGCGTTCTTTCATGCGTTGAAAACTGGGGTAAACGGCACGGGACTGCTTTCAAAAATCGATACCGACCGGTTTGAAAGAAAGTATGGGTGTGAGGTGAAATCCAGCATCAGCACATTGATTCCGGATTTTGACTCTTTCGCTCTCTCCGGGACTCCCAGCCATTTTGCGCTTGCCGCCACCGAGCTCGCTCTAACGGATGCGGCAATTGAACGGGCAGCGATTTCCGGCAAGCGAGTGAATTGTTATTTCGGCACGACCTATGGTGAGTCCAATCTGATTGACAACATGGTTACGGCAATGGCCGAACCTCAGCCAGGCCTGCACGCATCAGTGCAGCATACGTTTGCGTCTGAAATAAGCCGCGATGTCTTGAGATCGATAGGTTCCACCGGTGAGTCAGTCACGATTGGCAATGCGTGTTCAGCCAGTAACACCGCGTTGATATTCGGTTACGAGGCCATCAAGGCCGGGGACTGCGAACTTGCTATTTGCGGTGGAAGCGATGCGATCTACAAGGCCACGTTTGCAACATTCCATCGATTGGGCAGCATGACAGACCAAAACTGCAC
>NZ_JBFTMK010000949.1:0-950 GCF_056396965.1 Pseudomonas sp. 05N434 | reverse complement strand
CAGCGGAGATAATCAACGAGTGGCCGCCGGACGTTGTAGCGGGCGGAGCCATCCGAGCGGACTGCGTCGTGGACGCTTCACACGACATCACTCGGGATGGAGCGCAGATGGTACGTTTTTTTGGTCTGGATTACTTGCAGGGATTACCTGATTCGAACAGTTTCAGATGACGCCAGCTTTCGCTGCCCTGATCACCGCCGCGATCTTGTTATTGACGCCAAGTTTGTGGATGGCGTTCTTTATATGGAAACGCACAGTGCTTTCGCTCACGCAGAGGATGATTGCGATCTCGCAGGCCGTCTTGCCCACGGCTGAGTATTTCAGCACCTCGATTTCTCTGCATGACAAACTCGTTGTGGGCGGCTTCAGCGAGGAGGCCGGCAGGTCTTTCGCGATAATCCCGTGCAGGTGACGGTTGATAAACATCGCGTAGCCCAGATTTTTGTACAGTTCATATGCGGTAATCGGGCAATGGGTTCTGGCCACGCTCAGGATGCTGCAAAGCCCGTTCTTATCATGAACGGATTGGGACCAACCGTAGTGCAACCCCTGGTTTTTTTGCGCTTGCCACAGCCGTGGTGTTTTTGAATAGCACTCTTCTTGCCAGAGAATCGGTACTTCGGAGCCGCAGCAGTGGGCTAGTATTGGATCAACCGTATCGTAATGCTCGTTTTGATATTTCGTGTTCCATTCGCTAGGGTAATTATTCAGGATTATCTTATGGCGGTGTGTCCCTGTTGTTGGGGATGTTATTGAAAATGCACAAAAATTAAAGCCCATATTTTTAACGAGGTTAAGCGATATCTCGTACGCGGTCTCTATTTTTTGAGCGCAAGAAAGCTGTGTTAGCTGTGACTCCTTCCACACTTTCATTTGGTAACTCCATGCGGAATTTCTTGGGGGGGTGCCGATTGGATCCAAGATCCGGCACGTCCCAGAGTGTAGGAGAA
>NZ_JBFTMK010000948.1:0-951 GCF_056396965.1 Pseudomonas sp. 05N434 | reverse complement strand
CCCTGTGGCGAGGGAGCTTGCTCCCGCTCGGCTGCGAAGCAGTCGCAAAATCGGCCATCACGATTCAATTACACAAACACGTGAGCCAGTTTTGGGGGCGCTTCGCACCCCAGCGGGAGCAAGCTCCCTCGCCACAAAAAGCCCTCATATCGTGCACTACAGGCGCTTCACTTCTTTCGAGGCTCAGCAGCTTTGAGCACTTCTTTGGGCGGCACTTTCAGGTAAGGATTGGCACAGCCGATCTTCAGCGTGCGGGCCGGTGCCCAGCGCGAGTTGTTACCCACCCGGTCGAGGATGCAGTAGGTCACTTCCAGTCGAAGGTCTTCGCCGGCTTCGAGAATGATTGCCGGTGGCACCCAGACGTGAATCGGCTGACCCACATCGTCGGCCTTGAGTTTGGGCAGGTCCATGCGCACGTCGCCCCAGCGCAGGGTGATTTCGTCGTCGGCGGCCATGTTCAGGTACGGTTCGATGGTCAATGGCACACCGCGCTTGACCTGGTTCGGATTGACCCCCTGACGGCGAATGGTCTCGGGGATGAACACAGGCGCCAGGCTCTGGTTTTCCTCATCGCAAAGGGGCGAGGGCAGGCCGCCGGGGCAATCGAGTTTGATCTGGACGCGCGCCGCCGGTGATACCGCTGGCCCTTGCCCGATCTGCATGACCTTGTAATGGACGCGAGCAGAACCGTTGGCAATGAAGCTTTCCGGCACCCGCAAGCTCACCGCTTTGTTGCCATGATCCGCTCCCAATACGCTGGAGGCCACGTAGCAGTTGTTCCAGAACAGCTCGATCAGGTCGCCTTCGTACATACGGGGATAGGGAGGCACGTCGATTATCAGGTGAGCGGCCGAGGTGATGTTGATACCAGTCTTGTGAGTTTGCGCCAGGGTCGGGGCTGCAAGCTCGGGTTTGTTCGAAGTGCTTGTCATGGGGTTCTCTCCTTGAAGC
>NZ_JBFTMK010000947.1:0-960 GCF_056396965.1 Pseudomonas sp. 05N434 | reverse complement strand
ACATGACTCAGTATCAGCACCCGGTCCATTTGCACGGCATGAGCTTCAAGGTTATTTCTTCGAACCGGCACAAGGTTATCCCGTACTTCACCGACACTTACCTGTTGGGCAAGAACGAGCGCGCGCAAGTGGCGCTGGTGGCTGATAACCCGGGCGTCTGGATGTTCCACTGCCATGTGATCGACCACATGGAAACCGGCCTGATGGCCGCCATCGAGGTGGCGTGATGCGTCAGATACGCCCCGCGGCGATTATCGACCGCAGCCGTGATCGTGATTTCATGCGCGAAGCCCTGGCCCTCGCCGCCGAAGGCGCGGCGCTGGGTGAAGTGCCGGTGGGTGCTGTGCTGGTGCAGGACGGTGAAATCATCGGGCGCGGTTTCAATTGCCCGATCAGCGGCAATGACCCCAGCGCCCACGCCGAGATGGTCGCGATCCGCGCCGCCGCCCAGGCCGCCAGCAACTATCGCCTGCCGGGCAGTACGCTATACGTGACGCTGGAGCCGTGCAGCATGTGCGCCGGGTTGATCGTGCATTCGCGGATTGCGCGGGTGGTGTATGGCGCGCTGGAGCCCAAGGCCGGAATTGTGCAGAGCCAGGGGCAGTTTTTTACCCAGGGCTTTTTGAATCACCGGGTGCTGTACGAAGGCGGGGTGTTGGCCGAGGAGTGCGGGGCAGTATTGAGCGAGTTCTTCAAGGCCCGTAGGGCCAAGCCAGCGGATTAGGCGGCGACAGGTAGGCCGCCTTGCCCGCGAAGCTTTTACTTGCGGGCAACAATCACCGCACGCATCGGCGCCGGCAGCCCTTCGATCGTTTTGCTGTGATCATCCGGATCAAGGAAATCGCTCAACGACTGATACTTCATCCATTCCGTCCCGCGTTGTTCCTCGACCGTGGTCATGCTCACATCCACGCAACGCACATCGCTGAACCCGGCGCGACGCAGCCACAGCTCCAGCGC
>NZ_JBFTMK010000946.1:0-989 GCF_056396965.1 Pseudomonas sp. 05N434 | reverse complement strand
CGCATAACTACCGTATTTCGAAGAACCGGACTTGATGTCCGGTTTTTTTATGTCTGAAAATCAATCGCTTAGGCCTTAGACGCGGAACACAAACATTCTTATTCCGATTAATTTTCATTTAAGTTTCAATAACTTAGGTTTGACACTATTAATTACGCGGCTCAAACTCCGCCTTATATACAGCTAATACAGGGCAGGACTCCCACCATGAAAGGCGACGTTACAGTCATCCAGCATCTCAACAAAATCCTTGCCAATGAACTGGTCGCGATCAATCAGTACTTCCTGCACGCGCGCATGTATGAAGATTGGGGCCTGAACAAGCTCGGCAAGCACGAGTACCACGAATCCATCGACGAGATGAAGCATGCTGACAAGCTGATCAAGCGCATCCTGTTCCTTGAAGGCCTGCCGAACGTCCAGGACCTGGGCAAGCTGCACATCGGCGAACACACCAAGGAAATGCTTGAGTGTGACTTGAAGATCGAGCGCGACGGTCATGCCGACCTGAAAGTCGCTATCGCCCATTGCGAAACCGTTGGCGACTTCGGTAGCCGTGAACTGCTCGAAGACATTCTTGAGTCCGAAGAAGAACATATCGACTGGCTGGAAACCCAGCTGGGCCTGATCGATAAAGTCGGCCTTGAGAACTATCTGCAATCGCAGATGGGCGAAGAGTAAGTTCTACGCCGCTAACCCCGACGCAATAAAAAGCCCCGCTCTCTTTACAGAGGCGGGGCTTTTTACGTGCGCTCTTGTAGGAGCGAGGCTCGCCCGCGAAGAACGATGACGCGGTGTATCTGCAGAAGCGCGGCGCCTGCTTCGCGGGCAAGCCTCGCTCCTACAGGTACCGAATCAGGCTTCGGTCTTGGCAGCGGCGGCTTTGGCGGCGGCGTCTTTGATCAGTGCCTGCAACGAACCGTCGGCAGACATTTCAGTCATGATGTCGCTACCACCAACCAGCTCACCGGCAACCCACAGTTGTGGGA
>NZ_JBFTMK010000945.1:0-992 GCF_056396965.1 Pseudomonas sp. 05N434 | reverse complement strand
GATCACAATAGAAGTGTGCAACCAGCACCGCGTCCTGAGCTTTGAGCTCGGCTGCGATGGCTGTGCGGTAATAAGCCTCTTCCTCGGCTGTCAGCGGCTTGGGCTGCTTGGCGTCGAGGTGGGCTTGAACCAGAAGGCGTTCGGAAATCTGCGTCATGTTCGCAAGACCTGCAGGCGCTTTCGCGCGAAAGTCGAGTATACACCYGGCTCCGGACCCTTCAGGGTACCGCCGGGAGAGTGAGTATTCATCAGGCATGGACAGCGTTGAAGCTGCGCAAGGCTACAGAATATCCGGCGGATGCAAAAGATGATTCTGACCTGCGTCACTCGGTGCGATCCCGGACCGGGACAACCTCAAATCGCGGGCAAAAAAAAACCCGGAAATCCTCACTTACGTGGGCCTTCCAGATTTTTTAAAATGGTGGGTCGTGTGGGATTCGAACCTACGACCAATTGGTTAAAAGCCAACTGCTCTACCAACTGAGCTAACGACCCGCTGTGTGGTGGCGCGTATAATACTGATTTTTAAGGACTATTCAACACCTAATTTGAAATAAATCAAAAATAAGGTGTCGGGTCGCTGATTCCGGCCGCCGCAAAGCCTTCTGCACGCAGACGGCAGCTGTCGCATTTACCGCAAGCACGGCCGTTATCGTCCGCCTGATAGCAGGAAACGGTCAGCCCGTAATCGACGCCAAGCTTCACGCCCGCCTGAACGATCTGCGCCTTGCTCAGGTTCTGCAGGGGCGCCTGGATACGGAAGCCATTCCCTTCTACACCGGCCTTGGTCGCCAGATTAGCCATGAGCTCGAAGGCTTCGATGAACTCGGGACGGCAATCCGGGTAACCGGAATAATCCACCGCGTTTACACCGATAAAGATGTCACGCGCACCCAGCACTTCGGCCCAACCCAACGCCAGGGACAGAAACACCGTGTTGCGCGCCGGCACATAGGTCACCGGAATGCCTTCGCTCGGCGCCTCCGGTACGT
>NZ_JBFTMK010000944.1:0-996 GCF_056396965.1 Pseudomonas sp. 05N434 | reverse complement strand
GTGGCGAGGGAGCTTGCTCCCGTTCGACTGCGCAGCAGTCGCCATCAATCTTGGGGCTGCTTCGCAGCCCAGCGGGAGCAAGCTCCCTCGCCACAAAAGCTGATCACATGTTGCTTAGAACTTGTAACCCAGACCGACCATGTAGATGAACGGATCGACGTCCACGTTCACCCGTGCGCGGGTGCCCGGAGCCACGGCGTTGTTTTCCACGGTGGCACGGGTGTCGATGTCGATGTAGCGCACCTGGGCGTTGATCATCACCTTATCGGTGAGCATGTAGTCGGCACCGACTTCCCAGGCCAGGCCCCAGGAGTTTTTCGCGTTGAAGTTGCTGAAGCCATTGGCGCTGGCTTCGCTGCTGACGTGCTCGTCGTAGATCCAGGTGTAGTTGATCCCGCCGCCGACATACGGCTGGAATGCGGACTTGGCATCCATCGGATAGTAGACCAGGCTCAGGGTCGGCGGCAGGTGTTTCAGGGTGCCGAGTTTGCCGTTGGCGGCGCCGAGCGCGGTGCCTTTGAGCTTCACGTCATGCTCGAACGGCGAGGCCGCGAGCAGTTCGATCCCCAGGTGGTTGGTGATCATGTAGGCGAAGTTCAGGCCCAGTTGCGTGTCGCTGCTCATGGTGGCCTTGCCACCCAGGTCGGCGCCCTTCAGCGGGCCTTGATCGACCTTGACGCTGGAGCTGTCGGCTGTCGGATTGACGGTGATCGCACCGGCCCGAACGATGATATTGCCAGCCTCATGGGCATGGGTGAGCGGGGCTGCGAGCGCGAGGGCAAGCAGCGAAGCGCTGAGCAGGGACTTGTGCATGGGGGCTCCAAAGGACGTTAAAAATACTTGATGTCCAATGGTAGGGATCCAACTGATACGGTCTTTTGACTCAGCTCAACGAAACAGTGATGGCCCAGATTTTTGCGGAACCTTCGAGGGCCTCTTCGCGGGCAAGCCTCGCTCCTACAGGTTCAACATTGCCTTGTAGGAGCGAGGCTTGCC
>NZ_JBFTMK010000943.1:0-998 GCF_056396965.1 Pseudomonas sp. 05N434 | reverse complement strand
GTCTGGTACAGACCGATAACGCTGCCGAACCCGGCAGTGTCAAAAGCTACGACCTGACCAGCCAGGATCGCATCGTCCGTGGACGCATGCCGACGCTGGAAATGATCAACGAGCGTTTCGCCCGCTACACCCGCATCAGCATGTTCAACATGCTGCGCCGCTCGGCGGACGTTGCCGTCGGTGGCGTGCAGGTGATGAAGTTCGGTGAATACGTGCACTCGCTGTACGTGCCGACCAGCCTCAACCTGGTCAAGATCAAGCCGCTGCGCGGCACCGCGCTGTTCATCCTCGACGCCAAACTGGTGTTCAAGCTGGTGGACAACTTCTTCGGCGGCGACGGCCGTCACGCGAAGATCGAAGGGCGTGAATTCACCCCCACCGAACTGCGTGTGGTGCGCATGGTGCTGGAACAGGCTTTCGTCGATTTGAAGGAAGCCTGGCAGGCGATCATGGAAGTGAACTTCGAGTACATCAACTCGGAAGTGAACCCGGCCATGGCCAACATCGTCGGGCCGAGCGAAGCCATTGTGGTGTCGACGTTCCACATCGAACTCGATGGCGGTGGCGGCGACCTGCACGTGACCATGCCGTACTCGATGATCGAGCCGGTGCGCGAGATGCTCGATGCCGGCTTCCAGTCGGACCTCGACGATCAGGACGAGCGCTGGATCAACGCCTTGCGCCAGGACGTGCTGGACGTCGACGTACCGATCGGTGCCACCGTTGCCCGCCGCCAGCTGCGCCTTCGCGACATCCTGCACATGCAGCCCGGCGACGTGATCCCGGTCGAGATGCCGGAAGAAATGATCATGCGCGCCAACGGCGTGCCGGCCTTCAAGGTCAAGATGGGCTCGCACAAAGGCAACCTCGCGTTGCAAGTGATCGAGCCGATCGAGCGCCGCTGACCGGCGCTCGTACCCCCTACGCATTTAACTGAATTGTTGCTCGCCGAGGACAAATGATGAACGACGATATGAACGCCCAGGACGACCAGGCAC
>NZ_JBFTMK010000942.1:0-1002 GCF_056396965.1 Pseudomonas sp. 05N434 | reverse complement strand
GAAGATGATGGTGTTGGCTTTGGTGACGTGCGAACGCTCGTCTTGAAGACTCGCCATTCGCTGCGTAATACGTTGCCGGCCGGGCAGCGGTATTCCTCGGCCTCTTCATTCCAGTGGAAATCGTTACTCGAAAAGCTGTCGTTCTTGCGCTCAGTTTTGTCCCACACCGGCATATGCGGCTCGATGTCTTTTTTCTCCACCATCCAGGCCAGCATCGGCGCAGTACCGTAAGCGGTGTCGCCAATGAGGCGCTCTGGCTTGATGTCGAACTGCACTTCGACCCGATCGATCATCGTCTTGGTGCTCTCGACTTCTGGGGTTCGATGAGCCGGTGTGGGTTCCACATCCATGATCACGCAGTGCTCGCCATCCATCGACTGGCACGCTTGCTCAAGCTGTGTGCAATCAGCTCTTGCTGCGGTCAACCCAAGCTTTGGATGACCTCATCCACGAAGTGTCGGAGCTTTGCTGAAGGGCGACGGTCGGCGGGGTAGATCAGGTTGACAGGGTAGATGGGGCCTTCGAAGTTCTCAAAAAGTACGACCAACTCACCTCGTCGCACGTAGGGCGTCAGCACGTCCTCGACGCAGAGCGTAATACCGAAACCCGACAATGCGGCGTTCACCTTGGCCATGGTGTTGTTTACTTTCAGTCGACTCGCAATGGGGATCGTGAACGTCTGCATATCTTTAGTGAATCGCCAGAGCTTGTCTGTCATTCGATCGGAAAACAGGTAGCCCAGACAGTCATGGTCCACGAGCTGCTCAGGATGGAGCGGGACCCCTTTGCGCGAGAGATAAGCGGGGGATGCGCAGGCTAACATCCTGAAAGGTTTCAAACCGCGTTGAACCAGAGCTGCACTGTCGGCCAGCTGAGGTTTTCCCAGCCGGAAGACGACTTCGTAGCCTTCTTCCACGACATTCACGAACCTGTCCGTCAACTCCAACTCGATTTCCGTTTCGGGGTAACGCGTCAGGTATTGGGTGAGGAACGGGATCAGTC
>NZ_JBFTMK010000941.1:0-1003 GCF_056396965.1 Pseudomonas sp. 05N434 | reverse complement strand
GGGTCAACTTGTAATCAAAGCAAGTGCCTGGCTCCACCGTGCGATCGGTGATCGATAGCGGCTTGCCGCCAATCTGCTCGACCTGATCCTTGGTCATGCCGGCTTCGACCTTGGCGACCAGCGGTTGGTCCCGGTAGATATGCGATTCCGTGTTACAGCCACCTGTCGCCGCCAGCACGGCGATCAGCGCGCATAGAGGCTTGTTCATGGCAATGCTCTCTAGTGAACTTTCGTTCGCGTGATGGTTTTTGCTTTCACTTCTTCAGCATAGCCCGCCAGCCGCTCTTCATCGCCCTGGAACAAGGAGCACAGCCTGAGCGTCGCCTCTGCGTCCACATCATTGCCGGCCAGACGCAACTGCTCTGCGATGCGCAAAAGCTCTACCGCCGACCACCTCAGATCCGACGCCACACCTTGCAGGTCGCGCCGTAGTTGCTGTTCATATTCGTTAAGCCACATGATGACCTCCTGCAATTCCCCGCTACGAAATAGTAATCCCATTTACCTCGATGGAGCGTTATGTTCGTCTGATCCAAAGAGAGTCGAAATCATGCAACAACCTGCCTACCAACTGCTGGAAGTCGCCAACGGCAAGCCGATCAAACTCTGGACCGAAGGCGTACCGGTCGAAAGCGAAGCCCGGCAGCAACTGATCAATACCGCGAAGATGCCGTTCATCTTCAAGCACCTGGCGGTGATGCCGGACGTGCACCTGGGCAAAGGTTCCACCATCGGCAGCGTGATCCCCACCGTGGGCGCGATCATTCCGGCGGCCGTGGGCGTGGACATCGGCTGCGGCGTGATCGCCGCGCGCACCTCGCTGACCGCTGCCGACTTGCCGGACAACCTGCATGGTCTGCGCACTGCCATTGAAAAGGCCGTGCCCCATGGCCGCACGTTGAGCCATGGCCGCCGTGACGAAGGCGCCTGGGAACGCGTTCCACAGCAGGCCGATCAGGCTTGGGCGGCGCTGAACCCTCGGTTCAAGGCGATCACCGACAAG
>NZ_JBFTMK010000940.1:0-1003 GCF_056396965.1 Pseudomonas sp. 05N434 | reverse complement strand
AGCTTCCTCTGACACCGTTTTGGTATTCCAAAAAATAGCACCAGATGGCTTGGAATACCATTTGGAATACCCAAACGGCTGGAACTCAAAAAACCTTTGAGGAGCCCAGTAGCGCTGAAACCCTTGATTTTACTGGATTTCAGGCACAAAAAAAGACGTCCGTGGACGTCTTTAGATGATGAAGTGGTGGAGCCGGGGGGAATTGAACCCCCGTCCGCCAGTACTCCGCTGTCGGTACTACATGCGTAGCCGTGTCTATTAAGTTAACCCTCAGCGACCCGACGGGCAGGGTGCTTTGGGCGAGTTGTGTAAGTTTTAGCCGCTTCGTCCACAACGTACTGCACGGCGATTCTGTTCTATATGACAATCACTTTGGGTTTACAGACATCCCCTGATGATTGCTGGACCCGAAGGTACCAGAAGCTCAGGATCTAAGGCTGCTTACGCAGCGAGAGAGAATTCCTGGCCGTAGGTTTCGTCATTGGCAACTATAAGTAGTTGCAACAGTGGATTTACGACTTCTGTTACCAAGTCGGCATGCACCTAAAGTTTCGCAACCGGCGTCGAATCCAAAGCGGCCCCGAACCTGCTGTGTGTAACCAGCAGGTAAGCGAAGTGTACGCCAATACGCGCGCCGAGTCGACCTTCTGTCCTTACCTGCATGTTATCTGGCCCGGCCCTAATGGCTATTCATGTGGCTTTGAATGTCCTGAAGCGCTTGCTGCGCCAGGGAAACACACTCTCTGTCGTTGTTGGAGGCGTGGGCGGCCTTGGCTTGTTCGGCTTTGGTGACGACGACACCTTTGGTGGCGGCGTCCAGCGTGGCTGCGCTGGACAGCTTGCTATTGACCTCCTGGAGCTTCATTACGCATTGATCGCTATCGTTTGAGGCGTATGCGGAGGAGGCCAGCATTGTTGCAGTGAGGAGCAGTCCAGCCAGGGCGGAACGCTTCATGGGTATCTCCTGGAACGGGGGTGGGGATTGGGCCACGCTGATTGGGGC
>NZ_JBFTMK010000939.1:0-1005 GCF_056396965.1 Pseudomonas sp. 05N434 | reverse complement strand
CTCTCCTTGAAATTCCGAGACCGCGAGACTAGCATCAATCTTCAGATCTTCAAAAGGAACTTGCCGAACTAAATCCGTGTAGTTCATTACTCCGCCTCACGTTCCCATATATCGCGCAAGGGAGTTTGCCCCTCATCTCTAAAGAACTCTTTAAATGAAACAAATATCAGTTTGCGAGTTGCATATCCAATATTCGTTTTGCGACTAGGAAAACCCGAAATAATTTCCTGAAAGAGATTCAACCCTAACGACTCTTCTGATTTTTCTGTTGCTATGTCTGATGTAACTTTTTTAAGAGCAGTTTTTATGCGTTCCTGCCTGTCGGGTGTAGAACCGAAATCTGCAGCTGCTGCAAAAAAACCATTAATAGTATTTTCATTTCCAAGCCAATTGGTAGCTGTAAGCCCCCCATTAGCTGGCTGTGTACTCTCGACAGCATCGTCAAGATCGCAGTAAAACCTAAAAAAGTTCACGAAGTCGCCGAACTGAATACCAAACTGTTCCACATCCTGCTGGAGAACGGCCTGTTCACTTAGTCGTTGCGCTACCACGTTTTGCTTGTCTACTTCTGGGGACTTCAAAAGATAAGCATGATAGCCACTTGAGATTTTATCCAACGAATATCTACGCGATCTAGTTCTCCGACCACCATCAACCTCTGGCACCAATTCTAGCCCTTCGATCTCTTTCATCAAAGTAGCTCGCAAGCTTAGTGACAGAATTTCAATTTGATGCCGCATCGACATCGGTTTTTGACCCGCATTCAAAACAATTATTCGATAAATAAGATGATCAAGATCCGGTTCGGCTCTTATTTCAAGATGAACAAGCTGCTCTGGTGGAAAAGCATGCCCGCTCTCAAGTATTTCTTTTAGTATGAATGTTCGCTGCAACCCATCTAGAATATTTAACGGAGCCGATTCCAATAACAAATTCTTGAGTTCTTCATGATCTCCTGACTCCACAGCTTGCTTTGCTCGCTCTGAGATTTCTATGGGTAGAGCA
>NZ_JBFTMK010000938.1:0-1012 GCF_056396965.1 Pseudomonas sp. 05N434 | reverse complement strand
CAATACGACAGCAGCCAGTACACCATTGTCGGCCACAGTGAAGCGACCGCCACTGGCCTGCTGCTGTTCGGCGTCATCCCGATCCAGCAGAACAACCGCTTCATCCGCGCTCAGGACGCGGCCATCAAAGCCAAGGGCGGCGATGCCATGATCAACACCCAAGTGCAGGAAAACTGGTTCTGGGCTTGGGTCCTGACCGGCTACACCACCAAAATCTCCGGTGATGTGGTCAAGCTGAAAACCGTTCAGTAAGTGCAGTGCGCCTTCAGTCATTTCAGCTGCGGCGCATTCCTTGTAGCAGCTGCCGAGCTCGCGAGGCTGCGTTCGGCTGCGAAGCAGTCGTGAATCCGACTGACGCGGTCTGCCTGATGCACCGCAAGTTCTGATCTTACGACTGCTGTGCAGCCGAACGCAGCCTCGCGAGCTCGGCAGCTGCTACAGATCGCATTACGGCTTAGGACATCGACCGGGGTGAGGCACATCCAGATGCCATCACCCGGCTCATTGATCGAACCTCACGCCCACGCTTTTCCGAGTTCCTCCAGACCGGCGTTTTGCAGGTCCTGCGGGTTCATGACCACACGGAATTTGCAGTTGGCCTGGAAGTTGAGGAAGAAGGGTTCCGCATACCCGGGTATTTCGGAGGGATCCACGATATCGATCAAAAAAATCCCATTTCGCATGCCATCTTGCTCAGTGAAATAAGTCGCCTCGGGCTTAATGGTGTCCAGGATACGGTTCATGATTTCGCCGACCTTCCCCGACCTGACAAACGCGTTGAAAGGCTCATGGGGAAACTCGACCATCAGTAGCATTTTCATTATTTGATACTCAGTTTGAAGTGGCGCACTCCTTACCCGGATCCTTACTCCTGGTTTTGATGCCGCAAGCCGTGCCCGCGGTGTGTGTGGTTAAGAATAGCGAAGGGTGAGAGGGCGTCGGGGCGGGGTTACGGACGGTCGTTGTTGATGATTCAGCGCGGGCGCTAATTCGCTGAAACCCGCATCTATAC
>NZ_JBFTMK010000937.1:0-1015 GCF_056396965.1 Pseudomonas sp. 05N434 | reverse complement strand
GTGCGGTACATCCGGTGATACCTGAGCCTCAATGATGATTGGTTTGCCCTGAGTGTTTTGCCGGATCATTTCAATACTGGATGAAACCAATGCTCTCACTTCGAATACACGAGGCCTCAATTCAAGTTTGCCCGCTTCGATCTTTGCCAGGTCGAGAATGTTGTCGATAAGCGACAGCAGGGTTCGTCCGCTGGTATGAATCGTATTGACCAGAGCGCTTTGCTCGGGATTCAGGGYGGAGCCGGCCAGTAACTCGGTCGCACCGATGACACCGTACATGGGGGTGCGGATTTCATGACTCATGGTGGCTAAAAAACGGGTCTTGGAACGATCCGCGTCTTCGGCGGCATCTTTTGCCTGACTCAATACCTGTTCGTTTATTTGCAGTTGCTGAAGATGAGCACGCATGCGCAATAAGTCGATCACGAACAAAAGACTGAAGGCGAGAAATACCAGAATGGCAAGGATGATATGGTGCAGAGAGTCCTGATTAAGTTGTTGGTTGTAGTTCGCCAACGTCATCTCCGCACCTGCCACATAAACCGTCCCGTCCTGGGATTTCATTGGGACGAAGACGGCGCGAAAGTCTCCCCAGTGATCCGAGTAATCGATCCAGGTGGGCTCGGTGCGCTCAAAACTGTCGAGCAGGGCCTGACTGGCATCTGGATAAGGATCGAAAAAGCGTACGTAATTCTGCTCTTGAATCTCTTTTTTCGAGGCGCTGGAGCTGATCAGATAGGCTTCCCCATCGCGTTTGACCACGCTGTAGACAAACGCGGTGCCCATGGACTCGTTGAATCTGGAAAGCCGCTGAATGGTATCCCAGTCTTGCGCTTCCGTTTTCGACTGTTTGTCGATCAGATTGTCATGGTAGCGGTCGCCGAGAATGGCTGACGCGCCCAGCGCGGCATGCAGCAGCTTGTTATTAATGTTGTCAGTGAGAATTCCTTGAGTCTCGACGTAGAGGTAGTAGATATAGCCACTGACACCTACGATGTAGACCAAAAGTAAAGCC
>NZ_JBFTMK010000936.1:0-1017 GCF_056396965.1 Pseudomonas sp. 05N434 | reverse complement strand
GGGTCAAATAACGTGGATTGATCCTAGGCCGGGTTCGGCGTCCCGGCAAACGAGGTTTTCGCATACTGTTGTGCTAATTTCTCACTTCGAAACGTTGCAAAATCGCCTTTATGCAATGCATTAGTGAGGTTGACGTACATGCGCAGGAAGATCCCCAGCACAACAGCCCTGATCAGCTTTGAAGCGGCAGCGCGCCACGAGAGCTTTACCAAGGCTGCCCAGGAGCTTTCTCTCACTCAGGGAGCGATTTGCCGACAGATAGCCAGCCTCGAGGAGTTCCTCAATGTCGAGCTGTTCCGGCGTTCACGGCGCGGAGTGAAGCTGACAGAAGCCGGGCTTTCCTACAGTCGCAGGGTGGCCACCCAACTCGACGCGGTTGAACGGGACACCTTGTCAGTGATGGGCCAGCAAGGCGCCAACTCGATCGAACTGGCGGTGGTTCCGACCTTCGGCACTCAGTGGCTGCTGCCACGACTCAAGGATTTCCAGCACAAACACCCGGAGGTGACGGTCAACCTCACCAACCGTACGCGCCCCTTCCTGTTTGCCGACACCGACTTCGATGCCGCCATTTATTTCGGCGACGCGGACTGGCCAGGTACCGAATCCCACAGGTTAATGGGCGAGAACCCGATGCCGGTGTGCAGCCCCACGCTGCTGGGCCAAAAAACCAACCTGAGCCCCGGTGAAATCGCCGAGCTGCCCTTGCTGCAACAGACCACTCGCCCTTATGCCTGGCGCCAATGGTTCAACTCCCAGAACCTGAATATCCCGCGAGACATGACAGGGCCGCGTTACGAGCTATTCTCCATGCTCGCCCAGGCAGCGATGCATGACATGGGGATCGCGCTGATTCCGCCATTCCTGATTCAGCGCGAATTGGCAGAGAAGCGCCTGGTCATTGCCAATACCCAAGCACTATCGAGCATCAAGGCCTACTACCTGATGATTCCTGATCGAAAGGTCGAATCAGCCTCTTTAAAGGCATTTCGCGATTGGCTGGTGAATCAGGCACAC
>NZ_JBFTMK010000935.1:0-1023 GCF_056396965.1 Pseudomonas sp. 05N434 | reverse complement strand
GTGGACACGAATTGGTAAGCCTGGGTGATGTTCTGGCCTTCAACGATCTTGCCTTTGACCTTGTCGGTCAGGCCTTGCTTGGCCAGCACCTGAGTGGCAGCCAGACCGTACGGGGCGGCTTTCGGGTTGGCGATGGAAAGATGCTGATACTGGTTGTCGCTCAGAACCTTGCCCTTGGCGTCGACATAACCTTCCTTGGCCGACCACAGCGCCAGCGTGCCGATAGCGTAGGTGAAGCGCGAACCCTTGACGGTGTCGCCTTCGGTCTCGAGTTTTTGTGGCGTGGTGTCATCCGCCGAGAGCAACACTTCGAACGGCGCGCCATTCTTGATCTGGGTATAGAACTGGCCGGTTGCACCAAAGGAGGTGACCAGTTTGTGCCCGGTGTCTTTCTCGAAATCGGCAGCGATGGCCTGGATCGGCGCGGTGAAGTTGGCGGCAACGGCGACCTGGACTTCATCCGCGTGGGCGGACCCGAAAGCGAACACGCTGAACAGGCACACAGGGGCAAAACGTGAGGCACGCATGGTCATGAAACGGCTCCGTGGTAGGCGAGTGATACGCTATATATCAGAATATATAGCGAAAT
Source organism: Pseudomonas sp. 05N434 (assembly GCF_056396965.1). Taxonomy (NCBI): domain Bacteria; kingdom Pseudomonadati; phylum Pseudomonadota; class Gammaproteobacteria; order Pseudomonadales; family Pseudomonadaceae; genus Pseudomonas; species Pseudomonas sp. 05N434. Next base: position 434 of record NZ_JBFTMK010000935.1, on the reverse strand, counting down.
GCCTGTAAAYGGAACGAATGGGATGTGCACGTCGGAATTCACGCGCGCCCTGTAGCAGCTGGCGCAGCCAGCTGCTACGGGCCCCGTCCTAGCGGTGAAGCAATTTGGCCAATCCTTCATCCGCCAAACACCGGGTAAGCTCTGCCGAAGTCAGTTCAACGCCCAGGGTGAACGCCTGCCCGGCCCAAAGGTTGCTGAAATCCGCTTCCCCTTTAGCCCGCAATGGCATCAGCGCACCGCCCGCCAAGGGGAAGGCCGGTGCCTTGGCGCTCATCGGCCCGAGTTCACGCATCACCCGATTGAGAATCCCGCGCGCCGGGCGCCCGGTGAAAATGTTGGTGACCGCTGTCTCGCTTTCCTTGGCCGTGCGCAACGCCTTGTGGTGGGACGCGCTGACCTTGGCCTCTGGCGTGAACAAATAAGCCGTACCTACC
>NZ_JBFTMK010000934.1:0-1024 GCF_056396965.1 Pseudomonas sp. 05N434 | reverse complement strand
GGTTACTGCTGGTCTTGGCTCAGCAAGAAAGACTCCGAGGCCGCTGACATCGTTATCGGCAATGACTACGCACGCCAATGGAATCTGGATCAGGATGGCAGCTTGTGGATCATCGCTGAAAATTCCATTGAACAGGTCGGTTGTATCCACACCTGCCAAGGGCTGGAAGTTGATTATATTGGAGTGATCGTCGGACCGGATCTAGTCGTGCGTGATGGGCAGGTGGTGACGTCGCCGCATGAGCGAGATAAGCACGACAAATCGATTCGTGGCTGGAAGAAGTTGATGAAGGAGCAACCTGCTCTGGCGCAGCAAGAGACAGACCTGATCATCAAAAACACGTATCGAACATTGATGACTCGTGGGATGAAGGGCTGCTACCTATACTGTACCGATCAGGAGACCGCGCAATACTTTGAGAGTCGACTTGCCGGGTACAGCAACGACTGATGGCCCCGCGGGTTGGATGTCACTATTCGGGTTCAGCCTCACGAAAAAACCGTAGGCGGAACCACGAAAAAAGCCGGTCAAATGCCGTGCAAAAACCACAAAAAAGTGGGGGAACAAATGGGGGATCAGAGCGCTTTCAAAAACACCTAAATCATTGTTTTTCAAAAACATAGATCAGTTAAAAGCTAACCACAAGCCGGCTTTTTAATGCCCGGAATAATCCTGCGCCCTCCCCCAAACCAACCTCAGCCCCCTCATCAAGCACCGCACTCCTTGTAGCAGCTGGCGAAGCCTGCGTCCGGCCACGAAGCAGTCGTAAAATCAGGCAACCGTTTCTTTCAGGAAGACCGTGTACAGCGGATATGCGAGGACTTCGGTCGAGCGCGACCCCGGCTCGAACGCAGCCTCGCAGGCTCGGCAGCTGCTACGGATTGGATAAAGGTCTCAGCAGTGCCGAGACGATCCCCCCTCACGGATAACTAAACCCCTTAACCAACGTCAACTCCCCCACCGCCCGCATCGTCACCAGGAACGTTTCCATTTTTTCATCTGGCGTCCCCTCCTCCGTAATCAC
>NZ_JBFTMK010000933.1:0-1025 GCF_056396965.1 Pseudomonas sp. 05N434 | reverse complement strand
CACCTATAGTAGTTATACGCTTGCAAGGAATCGCAATGATCACCGTCTATGGAATTGACTACAATTTAAATGCCAAAAAAGCACAGATGTCCGATGTGCTACATAATTGCATGACTACCGTTCTTGGGTTACCCGAAGACAAGCGTGCTCACCGTTTCGTCCCGCTAGATAAAACTAATTTCTATTACCCCGGCGGCAGATCTGAAAAATACACAGTAATCGAAATAAGCATGATTTCTGGGCGAACGGAAGAAACAAAAAAGAAGCTCATAAAGCAAATATTTACAGACTTTGAGCGAAACTTGGCTATAAATCCGGTTGACGTTGAAATCACAATATTTGAGCAACCAAGTCATTGCTGGGGATTCCGAGGGATCACAGGCGATGAGGCAACCTTGAGTTACAGGGTTAACGTATAACAAGCGGTTCAAGCCGTTCGCTTCGCTCTCTGGGACCGCGTACCGCGGTTCCTTGATTTATTTTCTCGACTCAAATCATCCACTTTTTGGCCGGTTTAGGTCTTCCGGGAACGGCTGCTATTCAATCGGCCAAAAGCGAACACTTGGGCACGCGCGACCATATCCGCTACCGGGAAACTCCCATTTCCCCGGCCGCTCGGCCATCAACCAAAGCCTGGATCTCTGCGAAGACACCCGAAGCAAGGCTGGCCGGGACGCCCCAATAATCAAATATCCCGCCCTCATCTCTGTTTTGGCCGCAAGTGACGAAAACGCCAGTTCCAAAATGCCGCTTCAGACGCATCGCCAACCAGCCCACGAATCCGCTGTTGTCTACGTTTTCAGGGAAATGGAAACGGAAGACGCCGAACAGTTCTCGCTCGATGTCGTCGCAAGGGACCAGTTGACTCCATACCTTGTCGTCTCGAACGAGCGCCAGTGCGTCGGGATATGCCGCACCAGGAAACGATGACAAGGGAAACTCCAAAAACGTATATGTGCCAGGAAAGAACCGGACGCGCGCCTGAGAGGTCACGTGCAGCAGTCGGCGCTCGGTATCCGCTGCCG
>NZ_JBFTMK010000932.1:0-1030 GCF_056396965.1 Pseudomonas sp. 05N434 | reverse complement strand
CCACGTAACGCTCCAGCCGGCTCCAGATGCTTGCCAGATAATTAACGGCCTTGCCCAGTGCGCTTTGCGAAGTGACCTGCCAATCCCATTGGTCCTGCGCCTAATACGGCGATTCGCTGTCCCATCATTAAAATTCCAGCACAATATTGCTATAAGTTGGATTATTAAATGTTTCGTCTATGGCGATGGCAAAGGGGGTGTAGGGAACCCCAAAGATTGAAGGCCAGTCGATGACTTCAAACTCATCTTTTGTACTCAGGGCCGCTAACTGTTGCGTTGTAAAGGGCGGGTTTTTATCAACGAGTGCCCACATCCAAAGCAAGGCATAAAAAAGTGTATAGGGTATTTTCACGATTTTTGTTTTCGAGTGAGTCACTCGTTTTATTTCGCGGATGATATCAATGTAATCAATTTTTTCATGTCCGGAAATATTGAAAATACCTTGTTTTTCTTGCTGCTCGATACAATTGATAATGATGTTGGAGAAGTCACCGGCGTAAAGAGGCTGGCGCATAAACTTACCGTCGCCGGGGATTGGGTACACTGGCGTTTTTTTCATGAAGCGGGCAAGCCAGCCGAGGTGCTTGCGGTCAAACCAGCCATACATAAGGGTGGGTCGAAGAATCGGGCAGGAAATATTGCTGGCTAATACCAATTCTTCTTGTTCACGCTTTGTTTGCGTATAGAAGTCGTCGGCTTTAGATTCCAGTACAGACGAGCTAATGTGAACAAGGTGCATGTTCGGATTGGCTTTTATCAAGTCCAGTATTAGGCGTGTTGAAATCACATTGTTTTGTACGAATTCTTGATAGATATTGCCACCGATTTGAGCTTGTAGCATGACGACCACTGCCGAGCCAACAAAGTGTTCGCTCCAACTACCTTTTTTTGAAAGGTCCGCATACTCAATAGTCAATTCTGGGTGAACAGACTTTAATATGGCGAGGTTCGTTCGGTGTTTGTCGAGCACCACGATGTCAGTGTATCCGCGGCTTTTTAAACGTGCCACCAAATTTTGCCCGACCAAACC
>NZ_JBFTMK010000931.1:0-1031 GCF_056396965.1 Pseudomonas sp. 05N434 | reverse complement strand
ATCCCGCATACCCTCGTTGACATGGACCTGGAAGATGCAGAAATCTTTGTCGCGCAGAAGCAACCCGGTCGCGATGAGAGTTACTTCAAGGACCTGACGGGCAAGCGGCTGGCGCTGTACAGCGGCTATCACTACGAGTTTGCCAATTTCAATGCCGATCCCAAGTATCTGGCCGACACTTACAAGGCCACGTTGACCTATTCCCACGACAGCAACCTGCTGATGGTGCTGCGCGGGCGAGCGGACATTGCCCTGGTGACACGCTCTTATCTGAGCGATTACCTGCTGCGCAACGAAAAAGTCGGCGAGCAGTTGCTGGTGTCGCAACGCATCGATCAGGTCTATCACCATTACGCGCTGATTCGTCCAGAGGCGCCGATTACGGGGGAAGCATTCGGCAAGTTGCTGCAAGGCCTGCGAAACAACGGCCAGATGCTGAAGATTTTCGATCCCTACAAAATTGCCCTGGTGCCGGTGGGCAAGCACTGACAGATAGAGTTTCCGGGGGCAGGGGGGGCGGACGACCATTCATCTGGTATTTATGTTTTGCTGTTCGAATGGTCGAATTGACAGTAGACGCTTCCCCTCACGTGGTCTTAGCTCCTTTCCTGTGTCCGACCCCATGGAGGGGTTGGCGCTCATTCAGAAAGGATTTCTGTCATGACAAACCCCGCGTTGGTTTCTCTCTCCTGTGTGCCCGCTCCTGTGGTGCCACAAGCCGTCAACGATGTACTCGTTCTGAAAAAACCTGATGATTCGGCCGGTGTCACGGTCGAGGTGGCGCGTTGGCCATTCATGGTGGTTAATCAAAAGACAACGCTGCATGTCTGCGGTCAACAAGCCGACGGCTCGCCATTGATGCTGCGAGTGGCCGACGCCGAGCCCGTCACGCAACAAGAGTTCCAGGAGGGCTGGCGTCGCAATATTGCCTGGGCGTCTTTGCAGAATCTGAAAGACGGGAGCCATCTCGCGTTTGTTTTTCAGGCGGCGCTGGATGGAGGCAGTTGTGCTGGCCCGGTGCTGTTCCCTAC
>NZ_JBFTMK010000930.1:0-1035 GCF_056396965.1 Pseudomonas sp. 05N434 | reverse complement strand
CTTCGATGGCAGCGTTGAGGGCCAGCAGGTTGGTCTGCTCTGCCACGGCCTTGATCACATCCATGACGCTGCCGATCTTGTCGCTTTCCTGCTGCAGTACGCTCATCGCTTCAGTGGAACGCACCACTTCGCTGGCCAGCCGCTCGATCTGGGCGATGGCTTCGTTGACCACTTTGTCACCTTCGCGAGCTTCACCGTCAGCGGCGGCTGCGGCCTGAGAAGCTTCTTCGGCGTTGCGCGCGACTTCCTGCACGGTGGCCGTCATTTCGTGCATGGCGGTGGCGACCTGATCGGTTTCCACTTTCTGGCTGTTCACACCGGCGCTGGTCTGTTCGGTCACGGCCGACAGCTCTTCGGCGGCGCTGGCGATCTGGGTGACGCCATCGCGGATGCCGCTGATCAAGTCCCGCAGGGTCACGCCCATGCGCGCAATGCCTTGCTGCAACACGCCGAGTTCGTCGCGGCGGGTGACCTTGATGTCCTGAGACAAGTCACCACCGGCGATGCGCTCGACCACTTTAAGGGTATCGCGCAACGGACCGGTGATCTGACGGGTGATGACCACCGCGGCGATGATGCCCACCAGCAACGCCAGCAAGGTGCTGATCAATTGAAGTGTGCGGGCCTGGGCGCTTTCGGCATCACGGCGGTCGAGCTGGAATTGATACAGCTGATCGCTCAGGGTCACGATGGCGGCGCCCTGATCGGTCATTTCCTTACGCGCCTGCACCGCATCGGTGTTGGCGGCTTTATAGGCTTGCAAGGCACTGCGGTAGTTGCTCAGGGCGGTTTCCAACTGACGCAGCGCATCTTGTTGGGTCTCGGCGAAATGCGCGTTCAGCGACTTCAGGCTGGCGATGGCCGCATCCAGTTGGGAAACGGCTTTCTGCTCGGTCTCGGCATTGGTGTTAGCGGTGTAGCCGCGCACTTCATAGCGGGCAAGAATGAACGCTTCCTTGGCGGCAGTGATGGCCAGGAACTGTTCGAAGCGCTGATCGCTCAAGGGCATTTGCTGTACGCGGATGTTGATTGCGT
>NZ_JBFTMK010000929.1:0-1043 GCF_056396965.1 Pseudomonas sp. 05N434 | reverse complement strand
GAGCACGCTCGTTAGCTTCGTCAGCAGTCTGTTGTGCTTTTTGAGCAGCAGCCAGAGCTTCATCAGCTTTACGGTAAGCTTCGTCTGCACGAGCTTGGGAGCGAGCTGCTGCGTCTTCAGTAGCAGTCAGACGTGCTTCAGTTTCTTTCGATACGCTGCTGCAACCGGTAGCCAGAACTGCGGCCAGAGCCAGAGCAGAGAATTTCAGAACGTTGTTCATCGTGTTCCCCTTCAAGGACTTTCTATTAAGTAGCTGTCTCCTCAGAGTGAGGAAATAGCCGGCGTACATACTACCCATTACTTGTAGTAAGTAAACTGACGTAGCGCAAGAAGCAAAAAAAATTGTAGGCGTTGATTCTTTTTCGAGCAACTTTTAACTGCGTTGTATAAAAAATATCCAGCTACGAGGCCCGAACTGAGCGAGCCGTTGGGAAAAAGTTCCCTGGCCCGGCGGCTGTTTTTTGGTCTTGCCCAAAGTCCGTCTAGATGGGTTTGTCTACACTTGTGTTCGAATTTTGCGCAGCCGCTCGCATATCTTTATCCATGTTGAGGTGACTTAAACAAAGGGCGCTCGTCTTAAGTCTCAATATCCGGCAATGTTCAGGCTTTGACCCGTTCGGTCGAGCCGTTCCTGCGTAATCCGCGGCAACACCCGCCACCCGATGCACAATGACGAGCGTCCCTTGAGCATTTTTGCCAATGGTGCCTACTATTTGATACGTGCTCGGTTGCGCGAGATTGGTGCGGCTCTCTCGGTGTCCATTCAGGCACGGGGTGGCGTAGTTGTTCCTTCGCCGGAAAAACATCGGTAAGGTAGGGGTCAGAATTAAAGACCCGCGAGGAGTAGTGATGAGCGAGGCGTTGTCCATCCACCATGACCAGGCTGGTCATCAGTTCGAGACCACTGTGGACGGTTATCGTGCCTACCTGACCTATATGGATCTGGGAAAACAGACCCTGGATATTTATCGCACTTTTGTGCCCAACGCGTTGCGTGGTCGCGGCATTGCGGCGGCTTTGACCGAGCAGGCGCTGCAATACGC
>NZ_JBFTMK010000928.1:0-1046 GCF_056396965.1 Pseudomonas sp. 05N434 | reverse complement strand
CACCATGACCCGCCCTTCCGAAGCAGCGACCACCCGATGGGCAGACATCGACTTCGACAAACGCATCTGGACCATCCCGCCGGAGCGCATGAAAAAGCGTCGTCCGCACACCATCCCGCTGACCGAACAGGCACTCGCGTTACTGGAGACGCTCAAGCCCCACAGCGGCCACAGGGAATACGTGTTCCCGGCAGATAGGAATCCGCGCACCCACGCCAATAGCCAGACCGCCAACATGGCGTTGAAACGCATGGGCTTTCAGGACCGCTTGGTCAGCCACGGCATGCGTTCCATAGCCAGCACCATCCTGAACGAGCATGGGTGGGATCCGGAGCTAATCGAAGTCGCGCTGGCGCATGTCGACAAGGACGAAGTCCGAAGCGCTTACAACCGAGCGGACTACATCGAGCGCCGGCGTCCGATGATGGCTTGGTGGAGTGAGCACATCCAGAAAGCGGCCACTGGCAACCTGTCGGCATCTGCGATCAATCAAACCAGGGACCACAACGTCGTGCCGATACGGTAAGCGCTCATCGGACGCCGCCAGCAACCGAGAATGACTCCCCAGATGGAGTGATGCTTGATTTGGCGACAGCGGCGACACCGGCGACAACCCGCGTAATACCTGGCCTGCTGCATGGCGACAGAAGTGGCGACTGTCGCCGTTACAAGTCTCGCTCGTGGGGCTTTCTCGGCCAAGCCCACGCGAGCGGGAAGGCTCCGCATTCCCACTCGCATGGGCTCACATTAAAAACCGACGAACGACCACCCGGCCATGGAAAACCACCGGTTTCCAAGGTCTTCCACCGTTACCGATTGGCGCAACAACCGCCCCCAAAATACGGTTGACCGCGAGCAGAACGAGCGCTAAACCAGAACCGTACCAGCGCTGTCCTCGACAGCACCCAGGTAGCCAGAACCTTTGAGGCTACGCCATACCGTGGTGGTTCACCCTCAAGTGCGATTAGCGTCCGGCGGCTCGCACGGTCACAGCGATGTGATGGATGCCACTTCTTCCAGAATGCCCACTGCGGCAGCTCATACTC
>NZ_JBFTMK010000927.1:0-1061 GCF_056396965.1 Pseudomonas sp. 05N434 | reverse complement strand
CTCACAGAGCAAGGGAGAAAGCGGCAGATAACACGCAAATAGCGTCATTCAGGCTTTTTTTTCATAACCCCCCCCGATTCATCGAGAGAATGTGTCGATTAGCAGGATAGGCTCAGGCCCGGAGGGCGTTCAGTTTTGTCGCGTGTCGACCGGGGAGACCGGGTAACGGGGATTATGGGTTTTTTGGTTAATACCTTGAAATAGAGGGAGGAAAATCGAATAAAGAAATTCGGGTAGTCTCATACCTCTAATAAGTCATGGATGACTCGTCATTATGTTTGATGCTCTAACGGCTGCTGAATCTACGCAGCGTTCACTTCCTGAGTCTATGACTCAGAGTCCGCACATACCTTTTATTGCCAAGTCTATTCCAGACTGGCTATTGAGCACCCGTGCAGAAAATCGCACCGCTTTAAAACAGAATGTTGGACCTGCCATGCCCTGGTATGACATGGCGTCGGCGCAATTACGTGGTGAGATGAAAAGGGCGTTTGAGGACAGTTGGGTATCACAAAACGAAACTGATAAAACCCTGAACAAAATTCAGGAAGTCGAAACGTTCGCAGAACAGCTTTTAATCACTGCGCTGAAAGATAAATACGGCATTACCCTGGATGTCAAAGCGACCTACCTGCGGCTTTACTGCCCCAAGGGCATTGTCGTCGGGTTTGATGTGCGGACGCTGTCACTGCTTGAGGCCTCGCTGCATAACTTCGAAGTTAAAGAAACCCGAGCGGGTTATTTCGACAGGGCGAGCGACTTCATTACGAAGCCTTCCGCTTCCGGGCAATTCGACGTCGTGCCGATCAAACATAAACTGTCTGTCGAGGCCTTTGCAGCGCTGTGTCGTGAACTGGATATCGGGGCTCGATACCAAGCTTACCTGAAGGCATTCATGGGGTTCACCAACCCGGTGGCAAGGGCGGTGTTACAACATAAAGTACAGGCCAGCCAACAGGATGCGTTGCGTGCGGCCAGTGTTCTGGCGCTCATGAAACAAGACATCGATCACGATACTCACCGGATGGAAACAAGACATCGATCACGATACTCACCGGATG
>NZ_JBFTMK010000926.1:0-1063 GCF_056396965.1 Pseudomonas sp. 05N434 | reverse complement strand
ACGTTGCTCATGCAGCGCCGGTATATCTGCCGCCGCCCGGAAGCGAACAGGCAACAAAATGCTGAAAACACCCTCCTCGCAGTACTCGGGGTGATCTCCGCAATACCCGCCCTGAGGGGTCGTATTGATAAAGGTGTTTTGCATCGGCTTCGCCGGATCGGGACGAAATACCGCGGTCATTTCAACGGTGCTGGCGACCGCGGTCTGCATGAACGCAGCCGCCAATCCCAAGCCGCTCAGCTGGATGATTTTCCTGAGTATTTCCATGATTGCTGCACTCCTTTTCACTGCATTGGCGCAAGACACTAGACTTCTGAATCCCATATAACCGTCACGCGTCCCGAATACCGTCGTTGTTGCCCGGGGCGAATCATTTCTGCCACTTCACTGGCGGGTATTTCGAAATGCAGGATTCCCGGTTTGCGATCCACATAAATCCCTGGCATGAACAACTGCGTGCCACTGCCGTCCAGGCGCAATGGCCGACGATTGACAGGTTGGCCGCCCGCGTCCGTCAAGCCATGGGGCAAACTGACGCCGACGTTCAATGGCACAAAGTCGCCGGACAACGGCTCATTCAGCGAGCAGGTATTGCCCAGGACGTGCTGGCACTGCAACTGCATCTTGAAACGTGAACTGGCGGAAATGTTGAAGGTCTGGTCGCGGAACAGCCGCGTCGGTTTGCGCCCTTGCGTCAGCCAGGATTGCCAGCCACCCTGCGGGACCAGTTCAACACGGGTTCCACCAGGAGGCACCTCGATCTTGAGGGTGTGCTGTACGTCCAGGGCGAAGTTCAACGTCAATGAAGGACTGCTGGGCCGCATGATGTCGCCCAAGTCGAAATCGCCGTGGGGGCCGATCGTGTAGGTCAAGTTACCTAGATATTTTCCCGAGGACATGCCCAAAGGGTTAGGGGTCACCAATTCATACGCAAAATCGACATATTCGTAACGCATCCACGGCACGTCGAATTTCGCCTGTTTCTGGCATGAAACTTCAGAAGGTGTTTTCCAGAAAAAACGATACCTTTGTGGCGCAAAAAAACCCACGCCACTGTATAGGC
>NZ_JBFTMK010000925.1:0-1064 GCF_056396965.1 Pseudomonas sp. 05N434 | reverse complement strand
GAGTACGCCCAGTGCCTGGTCGAGAAATTGGCCAGTAGCCGTGGGGCCTTGCAAGTCGAGCCGCAAAAGGATGGCATGCGGGTGATTGTGCCGCAGAAGTTTTCCTCGGGGCCGGCAGCGGTGTTTGACATTGAAGACCGCTCCGGTGGCAGCAGCATCAAACTGCATGAGCGCATCTCCAATGTACCGTTGCGCCCATGGGATGTGCGCAATGCCGCCACCGCGTGCATTTCCGGCTGATAGACTACCCCCGGTCAGCATCGATGCCGTCAAAGTCGCACTTTGACGGCATTGTCATTTCTGGAGTCGAGCATGAAACGAGAGCAGGTGCGGGAGCGCCACGCAGAGGGTCATATCTCTGCCACCCATGTGATTCAGAACCCGGCGAATCCGGGGGAGTGGATCGTATTTTTCAAGAAAAGCGCCGGGCGCAGTTTTTTCCTGGTGGATGACAACGATGAAGTCGAGTCCTTCAGCCGCCTCGACGATTTGATCGAGACGGTACGCGGGCTCGGGATCAAGTTCGCCGAAATCCATATGTAGGGCATTGGGTGCCCTACTTGCAGACCACCACCACACTGCGGTTCTTGTAATTGCCGACGTCGACGCCCAGGGTTTTGTCGCTTTCCTTGGTCGAAGGTGTACCGTCGGTACCGACAATCCGATAGCCGGTGCCGGCGCAAGAGGCATCGGCTTTTTCGTAGCAACTGGCCCAGGCGTTGGCTTCCCCGGAGCAGTCGATGGTCAGGCCTTGCTCGCCATTTTTCAGGTAAGTCGTTTCTGACGTGGCGCAGCCACTCAGGGCCAGTACCGCAATCAGTGGCAAGAATCTTTTCATGTCGTGGTCGTCGTCAGTGATGGGGGCTAAACGCTATGACAGCGGCTGCAACGAAAGGTTATGGCGATTGGCCACTTCGTTGCAGGCATTCACAAAAAAGCCCTGCGCGAAGACAGGGCTGCGGTCGCGCCAGGTTCAGCTCAAGGCTTGTCCTTGCCACGCCGCTTGGGTGCTGCGGGTTGATCCTGCAACACCGATGCCACTTCAATCGCCAACGCTTCTGTAG
>NZ_JBFTMK010000924.1:0-1066 GCF_056396965.1 Pseudomonas sp. 05N434 | reverse complement strand
CGCCTGCTGCGCCCCGAGTTGCCGATCCTGTTCGCCAGCGGTTATGCCGAAAGCATCGAGGTGCCTGACGGCATGCATGTGATCGGCAAGCCGTTCTCGATTGATCAACTGCGGGATAAGGTCAAGGACATACTTGAAGTGTAACTAAGCGCTTAAGCCGCACCGAGCACCTGCTCCTGAAAAGAGCGGTGCTTTTTAGTTTTTCCGCAACGGAACAGTCCGCACCCTCAACAACTTTATGACCCCACCTGAAACAGGCACTAATACAATGCCAGTTGCCCAATAACTTAAACTAAAAGAGGATCCTCACACCTTTAAGCAACAACCAGTAGAAGGAACTACTAATGGACCAACAGCACACAGCTGCGAATTATAATTTGCAACTATCCAACCCTCAAGACATCACCCCTCGACTTAAACAAGGCATTGAGAGCGATAAAATCGAGCGAGGCGAAATCATCGCACAGCTTAAAAAGGCTATTTCCGGAAAAGAAAACAATGAGCAGATAGACTGGGAAGCGCTATTCATTACAGTGACCGAAGGTTCTTCGTTCGAACAGGCGCTGCGCCCCGGCGCTGTCATGTTGCAGAGCATGATCGACAAGCCCGCCTTTAAAGAAGTGCTCGCCTACTATTCCGTCCATCCCGATGCTTCGTTCTATGTTGTCGATGCAGGTCACATCATCGCCTCCCATAATGGCCGCGAAATACGATTGACCGCAAAGACCAAACTTGATCCGGACCTCAATGATGATTTGGTTGCAATCGCGGATATTGCAGCAACCATCGACAGAGTGGTGTTCTTCGACAATCGGCTGGGTGTTGCTCAATGGATCACATTCCACGAATACGAACTGCCCGTAGATGTAAAACGCATAAAAAACCTGATCAAACATCTAGAGTTTGACTACCACCCTTCCCCTGCATTGGGTAACTACTGGGAAGCCATCACGAGCAGTGAGGACAGGGCTTTGGTGTTGTCGGCGGATGACAGGCAAACAATTCGTACCTTGACCGCTCAGCACATCGGCGGACGCGGAAAACTGCTGGTGGACCTGTGTAGCAT
>NZ_JBFTMK010000923.1:0-1072 GCF_056396965.1 Pseudomonas sp. 05N434 | reverse complement strand
ATCCAGGTAGCCGAGTTTTTCGCGGAACAGGCTATAGCGCGAGCGGCCGATGCGGCGGATGCGGCTCCAGATCCAGGCTGCCGATAGGTTATCGGTGTAATGGTAAAACTTGTAGTCGAACAGGCGCTTCCATAGCACTTCCCAGGCCTCGGCCCCGACCCAGCGCTTGATCCAGCCCGTGGCTTCGACGTTGTCCAGAGGCTTCCAGTCATTTCTCTTGGTGGACAGGAATGCGTGTAGGCCATAACGGACTTTGGCTGTCAGACTTAGGCCCTTGAACTTGAGCAGAGCAATGGGGTTACCCCAAGGTTGCAAGCGGTTTTGATACCAATAGCCCATTTTGGTTTCGACCCAGCGCATTTTCGAGGCCAAGCCCAACTCGTCCAGTACCTTCAGGAAGGCGTGGTCAGAAATGCAATGGAAGTGGTAGTAGCGCTCGATGGTGGTGCCCGAGAAATCGAACGCCGCGGTCATTCCACCCACACGGTCATCCGCCTCGAATACCACGGGTTTATGCCCGTCCCTGGCCAACTGGTAGGCCACTGCCAGGCCCATGGGGCCAGCGCCCAGCACGGCAACTCTTTGTCCCATCGTCAAAACTCCAGAACCACTTTGCTGTAAGTGGGGTCGTTGAAGGTTTCCTGTATCGCCTTGGCAAACGGCGTGTAGGTCACGCCGAATGTGCCGGGCCAGTCATTGACCTCGAATTCGTCCTTGGCGCTGAGTGCAGCCAGCTGTTGGGTGGTGAAGGGTGGGTTCTTGTCGAACAGGCTCCATGTCCAGATCAGGCTGTAGAACAGGCCGTAGGGAATGCATGCGATCACGGCCTTGGCGCCGGTGGCACGCTTGATTTCGCGAATGATATCGATGTAGTCGACTTTTTCGTGCCCCGATACGTTATAGATGCCGTCGCGCACACGGTTTTGTATGCAGCTGATGATGACATTGCAAAAATCGCCCACGTACAACGGCTGGCGCATGTAGCGGCCATGACCAGGAATAGGGAAGACCGGAACCTTCTTCATGAAGCGCGACAGCCAGCCCAGGTGTTTGCGGTCAAACCAGCCAAACA
>NZ_JBFTMK010000922.1:0-2003 GCF_056396965.1 Pseudomonas sp. 05N434 | reverse complement strand
CCCTCCAACAGCCGTTTTAGCTCGGCCACAAAAGACTCGCCGGCGACACGAACGTAGTCAGGTGCACAACCTTCGATCATGACGATCCAGGCCGGTATTTGGGTCCCTTCGGCGCGGGCCTTTTTCTCTGCGGTTTCAACTCTGCTCACGGCCTCATCAGCTACACACAAATGCACGCCCGTAATACCTTGTTTATCAGCAAGAGGAGGAAGCACGCGTTGGCGCAATGCGTCTGACACCGATTTATGCTGGCCTTCGACAACATCGAAACGGACCGTTAACAAATACGCGCCCTGCCCTACACCGCTGGTGTAAGTAACCTCGCAGATGGATCGCGCGACGTTGCGATATGACTGCACCGACTGCTTTGTCCAAGCCGTCGGACTGTTGAGACGCGATAAATAATCCTGCCCGCCCAACACCTGCACAGTGTCAGCCTCATAGAGGTTGAAATAGGTCGGACCTGCATCCAGAGCGATGTATCGGCGCCCCCGTAAAAAGCCCGGAATTCCGGCCCGCTCAGGCATGTGTTCTCGGTTATGCCACTCATAGAACTCGTCCCGCGCTTCGGGCAAAAGATCATGCCAAATCGCGACTACACCTGTTCCTGCAAAGCTCATAGCGTTTTCCTCTAGCGATAGTCAGTCAACATTGGGATGGCGACCGGCGACCCATGCAGCGCCCATTTCAGCAACGTAAGGAACCACGGTCTGAAATTGCTCACCCAGCCCTTGGCCACCGACACGCATGGTGTCACCCGCCTTGAGAAAAACCGGTGGTTTCTGCCCGAGCCCTACACCTGGTGGAGTACCGGTAATGATGACGTCACCCGGCATTAGCGGCATGAAGCGACTGAGGTACGCGACAATATGTGCAACGCTGAAAATCATCGTACGGGTATTGCCGGTCTGGAGACGTTTGCCGTTCACGCCTTGGTCCACTGACCTTCGTACTCCAGCTGATAAGCCCGCTCGGAAACATCATTGGCCAGGCAATAACCGGCGATGTGATCCAAAGCCTGCGACTCATCAATCTGCCAGGCGGGCGTACCGATGACGATGGCCAGTTCGACTTCCCAATCAAGCTTCTGAGCCCCCGTTGGTAAAATGACCGGGTCATTGGGGCCGCTGATGGACGCGGTGTGTTTGTTGAAGACCACCGGCTGGCTCGGGATAGGTGTATCCGTTTCAGCCGCGTGATCGGAGTAGTTCAGACCGATGCAAATCAGGTTCGGTACGTTGCCTACGCATGGACCAAGACGTGTGCCAGGCGCCACCACTGGCAGCTTTTCAACGTCAACAGCACGCAGTTTTTCAAGCACTGCAGGGCTCAGAGCCGACGCATCGATGTCATCGACAATGCCCGAGAGGTCTCGAACGATTCCTTGCGAATCCAAAACTCCCGGCTGTTCCTGCCCCGGCAAACCAAAACGAACTAAGCGCATTTGTTACTCCTCCAGCGTTGAGAAATGGACAGACAATGAGCCGGCTTCGCCGAACTGAACATGCAGTGGCTGGTTGACGGGCACATCGAGAACACCTGCATAGGACCCGGTGATAATCACCTGCCCTGCTTGCAGCCCTATCCCTTGTGTAGACAGAAAATTGGCCAGCCATACGATCGGCAACAACGGATTCCCGTCCGGATGGCGGCCCTTGATATTCACAAGCTCTGCCGTTGCATCGCTCAGGGTGATATCCAGTTCAGAGGGAATGCTGGCAGGGTTCGACAGCGTGATTGGCGCCCCGAATACCAGGCCGTGATTGAATAAACCGTCCGCGAGCAATTGCTCGAACGGCAGTGTGTGTGGATCGGTGTAACGGCAATCGATCACTTCCAATGCCAAGTGCACGTCGCTGATCGCAGCAACGATCTCTTCAGTTGTATAAGGCTCAACACGAGCCGGCAAATCATGGGCCAGGACGGACGCCAGTTCAGGCTCGATGCGCGCCTTATCGGCGTCGGCGGCCAGTCGGTAACGTTCGCCTTTTACGATGCTGTCG
>NZ_JBFTMK010000921.1:0-1079 GCF_056396965.1 Pseudomonas sp. 05N434 | reverse complement strand
TGGAATCTTTGAAGAACGATGCCGGTCTCAAAAAAGAAATCGAATTCGAAGAAAAGCTCCAGGGGCTGATGAAAACCTACGGCAAGAGCTTGCGCGACATCATCGCCATCCTCGACCCGCACCCGGCGAAATCCGGCCTGCAGCAGGCAACCGCCCCTAAAACCCGCCGCGCTCGCGTGGTCAAGGTTTATCAGAACCCGCACACGGGTGAACTGATTGAAACCAAGGGCGGCAACCACCGCGGCCTGAAAGCCTGGAAGGAACAATACGGTGCAGCCACCGTTGACTCCTGGCTGCGCGCCTAAGCGCTCACGGTAATAAAAAAGCCCTGCCAATGCAGGGCTTTTTCATGGATGCCGTCTAAAATGCGACGATAGTCGCCGATCAATTCGCTATAGCCTGACTAACTTTGTGCTTAATCCGTTTGGCTATCTAAAAATCCGGGCCATGCTCAAAAGCGTGGGTACAGAAACCTTAAACTAAAGTTTCAAGCTGATTCGAGCTGCCTCTATGTCGCCCTGACTTGCCTTATAAACCTCAGCCTGCCCCGCGTAGGAAAGAACATAGGCTTTATCGCCGTCCACTGCGGCGACCAATGTTTGAGACAACACATGTCGACCGTTCTGGGTAATGGTGCAGGTAGTTTCCAGCGCCGATAACCGGCTCAAGGCAGTCGGATGAATTTTGTTGCAGACGCTCTGATAGCCGCCCTGAAAAAAGTCCTTCTGCACGGACTTGCGCATTTCCAGTAACACACCTTCCAGATTCACCTGATGACCGCTTTCCACTTGAGTCATGGTCAACTCCATCACCATTACCGGTGTCCCGTCCTGGTCGTTTTTTACCGCGCGCTGGCGGGAAACCTGAGGTTTGGCCTCGTCTTGCGGCACGGTCTCGACTGTCCATCCATTGGGCCAGGTCACGACCGGAGCTTCTGCATCAGCACGGGTAACACCTGAAAGCAGACACATAAGGACGAACATCAATTGACAGGGTCGGATCATTGTAATGAACACTCACGGATTGAGCCGCGAAGTCTGAGCTTCACCCGCCCGGCAGGCAAGCCTGCGGTTTTGGTT
>NZ_JBFTMK010000920.1:0-1082 GCF_056396965.1 Pseudomonas sp. 05N434 | reverse complement strand
GCCACAGCTCCAGCGCCGGCACCGACGGCAGGAACCAGACATTGCGCATCTGTGCGTAACGGTCTTCCGGCACCAATACCTGTTGTTGATCGCCTTCGATCACCAGCGTCTCCAGCACCAGTTCACCGCCCTTGACCAGGCAATCCTTCAGCGCCAGCAAATGCTCGATCGGCGAACGACGGTGGTAAAACACGCCCATGGAAAACACGGTGTCGAACCCTTCCAGGTTCGGCGGCAGGTCTTCGAAAGGGAAGGGCAGGTGCCAGGCATTGGGCTCGGACAGGTAACGCTGCACCGCCTGGAACTGGCAGAAGAACAGCCAGTTGGGGTCGACGCCGATTACGCTGTCGGCCCCGGCACCGAGCATGCGCCACATGTAATAGCCGTTGCCGCAGCCGACATCGAGGATGCGTTTGCCCTTCAGGTCCAGATGCGGAGCCACTCGGGACCATTTCCAGTCCGAGCGCCATTCGGTGTCGACATGCACGCCGAACAGGTCAAACGGCCCTTTGCGCCAAGGAGACAAACCCATCAGCGCGGTGCGCATTTGCGCGCGGGTTTCATCGTCGCAATCGGTGTCCAGCTTAAGGCCGTTCAACAAGTCGACTTCGCTCGGCTGGATCTTCGGCAATGCATCCAGTGCGCTCTGCCAGCGCTCCAGGTCGCCGTGACCTTTTTCCATTTTCTTGTCGAGTTGCACTTGCAGGGTGTTGGCCCATTCGGCCAGCGGAGTACCGGCCAGACGGCGGGCGAGGGGGGACAAATCAATCATGGCAAGGCAATCAACGAGGCAAAGTTAAGACACTGGAACCACGGCACGACTTTCGAGAAACCGGCGGCCAACAGGCGTTCGCGATGTTCTTCGAGGCTGTCGGGCTTCATGACATTTTCGATGGCGCTGCGCTTCTGGGCGATTTCCAGTTCGCTGTAGCCGTTGGCGCGTTTGAAGGCCACGTGCAGGTCAGTGAGCAGCGCGTGTTCTTCGGGGTCATTGAAGCGCAGCTTCTCCGAGAGAATCAGCGCGCCACCGGGCAACAGCGATTGGCGGATGCGCGCGAGCAGCGCGGTGCGCTGGTCCGGGG
>NZ_JBFTMK010000919.1:0-1096 GCF_056396965.1 Pseudomonas sp. 05N434 | reverse complement strand
ACCCAGCCCGGACAGGGTACACGCCTTGCGCACGAGAAAATCGTCGATGCCCAATCGGGCTTCGAATGTCATTTCACAGGCCTTGCCCTGCTGGTCGAGCATCCGCAGATGCACCAGCCGATCGGCTTCCAGTGCGCCCAATATCGGTACGTTTTTCAAGTCGTCCGGGGTCTTGATCTGCCGCTCGCGAAGAAACGCCGGGCTGGCGACCATGACAGTCTGCGCCTGACGTAAGCGGCGGGTGACCAGCAGTGGGTCTTCATCTCCCAGTTCCCGCACTCTCAAGGCGACATCGACGCCTTCGGTCACCAGGTCAACCCGGCGATTGAGCAGCAGCATCTCCAGCTGAACCTGCGGGAATTTCTCCAGGAACTTGCTGATCACCGACGGGAACATGTCGTGGGCCAACCCCACCGGGCAGGAAACCCGCAGCCGCCCCCGGGGTTCGCTGGACATGCTGGCCACCGCTTCGTCGGCCATCTCGGCCTCCAGCAGCATCGCCTGACAGTGCCGCAAGTAGCGCTCGCCCACAGCGGTCAGGTTGAGTTGGCGGGTGGTGCGTTGCAGCAGGCGCGCGCCCAGGCGTTCTTCCAGTTCGGCGATGCGTCGTGACAACCGAGACTTGGGAATCCCGAGCAAACGCCCGGCCGCCGCGAAGCCGCCGGCCTCGACCACCTTGGCGAAGTAGTAGAGGTCGTTGAGATCTTGCATGATTTAAATCCGACTGTTCTATCAGTGGGACAAACTATCGCATTATTGCCGGCTAATCAGCTATTGGTTTTGTCGGTAGGATTGTTTCCATCAGATCGCCGGGTGGCGATCCTCACCTTGGAGATTCCACATGAAATTACTGCATATCGATTCGAGCATTCTGGGTGACAACTCGGCTTCCCGTCAGTTGAGCGGCGAAGTCGTCAAAGCCTGGCAAACCGCCGAGCCTGGTGTTGTGGTGACTTACCGCGACCTGGCCGCCGATGCCATCAGCCATTTTTCCGCCGCCACGCTGGTCGCCGCTGGCACCGCCGCTGAGCTGCGCAACGCCGCGCAACAGCATGAAGCCGATTTGGGTGCGCAGGCCCTGGCCGAATTCCTCGCC
>NZ_JBFTMK010000918.1:0-1096 GCF_056396965.1 Pseudomonas sp. 05N434 | reverse complement strand
TACTTAAACCACGCCGGCGCTGTTACTTTCGAATGCTGGGAAGAACTGGAGCGCCTGCCACCGTGGGCAAAGCTGGAACTCTTGTCCGAGGAGTTGGACGTGAAATTTCCGGAGGGTACAGGAGCGCGGCCTCTGCAAACCATTGCGCGGCTTCTGAACTTTCGGAACACAATGGCGCATGGTCGCACCTCTGAGCTGCAGTCAAAACTCAATCGCACCACGGAAAACTATCATCAAGCGTATGGCGAGGATTTGCTCGCCGACTGGGAGCGCTTGGTTAGATCGAGTGATTTTGCTGTTCGAGCCAGAGAAGATGTTCGAGCTGTAATAACGCGCTTGCATGAGGCGCGACGCGATGAAAAAGAACACCTGTTCACTTTCGGCATGGCCTCTTGTGGCGCGACTTTGGTCGAAAAGCCCTGATCCGCTAAGTTGTAAAACTCCACAACCTCAGCGCGCCCCCTGCTGTGCCTGGCCTGCATTGAATTTCCCCGCCTACACATGCAGGCCTAATCCTTCCAAAAAAGATCGATCAGGAATCTGAAAACACCAATTATTTGGCATTTTGGAATTTTTCACCCAATGAAACCGAGGCCTTCGAAGCTACCCCATTCTTGATCGTCCTGAACGCCTCTGTGCAACCGATCTTCATTTCCTTTCAAAACTTTGCACTCTGTGAAATTACCGATCGCCTGCAGAACCCCACCGCCCGCCTAGTCCGCAGGTCTGTTTGCACTACATCCGAATTTGCACAAAAAAAGGACGCAAGGCCCGTCGGCGAGAGGGGGATAAGTGCGTTTTCAACTGTTTTTTTCTTCGCCCGACGTTTTTCCTCCGCACCTCTCACCAATGCCCTGATAGGTTTTTCATCGGGCAGACTCAGCCCGACTACCTTCCATTGACATACTGTTTATACATACAGTATACCAGTGAGCTGACGAGGGTAAGGATGATGAACCAGGAACACGTTGAAGTACTGGCTGATAAGTCCAGGGCGATCGCGCGGTGGAAAGTGATGCTGCGGGACGATGTCGCGTTGCTCGATCATCCCGGAGCTCACCATAAAGCTCTGTTTACTCAGGCGCACGCTCTGCAC
>NZ_JBFTMK010000917.1:0-1102 GCF_056396965.1 Pseudomonas sp. 05N434 | reverse complement strand
GCTTCCCCACTACGATGGCTATGAGTGGCAGCAGGCTGGCACTGACTTGATTTTGGTGGCCATCGCTACCGGGATCATCTACGAGGTGCTCAATGGTGCGTTCGATTGATGTGAGGGCGATAAATTTCAATTGCGCCCTTGCCGCATAACGACCCGCAACATCGCGGGAAGCAGTGTGCCGGTTCGATCACTGCACATTGCTTGCCCGCTGGTCGCCGGCCTTTGAACTGTGTGGGGGGGATACGGTCAATTATTCCGTGCAATATCAACCTCCACGGAACCTCACCATGCTATTAAAAAACAAGAGTTTTGTTGCCGTCATGTCCTGCGTGATGATGCTTGCAGCCGCCCCGTTATTGCCCGCTGAACTGTCCATCATGAGCTCCGCCTACGCGAAGGATGGTGGCAATGGAGGTGGTGGTGGCGGTGGTAACGGTGGTGGCAATGGCGGCGGTAACGGCGGTGGTCATGGTGGCAACGGCGGTTCCGGCCATTCCGGCGGCGTCAGTAGCAATGGCCGTGGCGCAGGCTTGAGTAGCGACCATGTCGGTCTTGGTGCAGGCTTGAGTGGCACCCATGTCGGCCGTGGTGCAGGCTTGAGTGGCACCCATGTCGGCCGTGGCGCAGGCTTGAGTGGCACCCATGTTGGCCGTGGCGCAGGCTTGAGTGGCGCCCATGTCGGCCGTGGCGCAGGCTTGAGCAGTGATCACGCCGGCAAAGCCGTCCGGGACCATGGCGTCAATGGCAACCACTTTGGTAGCGAACGTAACAGTGACCGTGGCCATGGCGCAGTCACTTCGGGCATTGCGCATTCCAGGGACACGCGAGGAGTTGCCAAGGCCTCTGCCATTTCGGCCACTACGCCTGGCGATCACAACACGAAAGGGTTGAGCAGCGCTCGTACTTCGATCTCGAAACGACTGGATTAAGTCCAGGACTCTCAAAAACCGGGTATCCATCAGGAACCCGGTTTTTTTTCGCCTGCAATTTGCCCGATGGCGAGGTGCGGGAGATCAGCCCAGCTACATGCGTGAGCAAATCCGACACGATGGACTACTACTGTAAGGCTGATTCAACTTTGTCCTGATGGGAGTATGTATGT
>NZ_JBFTMK010000916.1:0-2016 GCF_056396965.1 Pseudomonas sp. 05N434 | reverse complement strand
GCTATGACCTGTCTGCGGTCGGCCGGATGAAGTTCAACCGTCGTATCGGTCGTACCGAGATCGAAGGTTCGGGCGTGTTGTGCAAAGAAGACATCGTCGCGGTTCTGAAGACTCTGGTCGACATCCGTAACGGTAAAGGCATCGTCGATGACATCGACCACCTGGGTAACCGTCGTGTTCGCTGCGTAGGCGAAATGGCCGAGAACCAGTTCCGCGTTGGCCTGGTACGTGTTGAGCGTGCGGTCAAAGAGCGTCTGTCGATGGCTGAAAGCGAAGGCCTGATGCCGCAAGACCTGATCAACGCCAAGCCAGTGGCTGCGGCGGTGAAAGAGTTCTTCGGTTCCAGTCAGCTGTCCCAGTTCATGGACCAGAACAACCCGCTGTCCGAGATCACCCACAAGCGTCGTGTCTCTGCACTCGGCCCAGGCGGTTTGACTCGCGAACGTGCAGGCTTCGAAGTCCGTGACGTACACCCGACTCACTACGGTCGTGTATGCCCGATTGAAACGCCGGAAGGTCCGAACATCGGTCTGATCAACTCCCTGGCCGCCTATGCGCGCACCAACCAGTACGGCTTCCTCGAGAGCCCGTACCGCGTGGTGAAAGACGCTCTGGTCACCGACGAGATCGTTTTCCTGTCCGCCATCGAAGAAGCTGATCACGTGATCGCTCAGGCTTCGGCCACGATGAACGACAAGAAAGTCCTGATCGACGAGCTGGTAGCTGTTCGTCACTTGAACGAGTTCACCGTCAAGGCGCCGGAAGATGTCACCTTGATGGACGTGTCGCCGAAGCAGGTAGTTTCGGTTGCTGCGTCGCTGATCCCGTTCCTCGAGCACGACGACGCCAACCGTGCGTTGATGGGTTCGAACATGCAGCGTCAAGCTGTACCAACCCTGCGTGCTGAGGTGTCGACATCTACAACCTGACCAAGTACACCCGCTCCAACCAGAACACCTGCATCAACCAGCGTCCGCTGGTGAGCAAAGGTGATCGGGTTCAGCGCAGCGACATCATGGCCGACGGTCCGTCCACCGATATGGGTGAACTGGCTCTGGGTCAGAACATGCGCATCGCGTTCATGGCATGGAACGGCTTCAACTTCGAAGACTCCATCTGCCTGTCCGAGCGTGTTGTTCAGGAAGACCGTTTCACCACGATCCACATCCAGGAACTGACCTGTGTGGCGCGTGACACCAAGCTTGGGCCAGAGGAAATCACTGCAGACATCCCGAACGTGGGTGAAGCTGCACTGAACAAGCTGGACGAAGCCGGTATCGTTTACGTAGGTGCTGAAGTAGGCGCAGGCGACATCCTGGTAGGTAAGGTCACTCCGAAAGGTGAGACCCAACTGACTCCGGAAGAAAAACTGCTGCGTGCGATCTTCGGTGAAAAAGCCAGCGACGTTAAAGACACCTCCCTGCGTGTGCCTACCGGCACCAAGGGTACTGTCATCGACGTACAGGTCTTCACTCGTGACGGCGTTGAGCGTGATGCTCGTGCACTGTCGATCGAGAAGACTCAACTCGACGAGATCCGCAAGGACCTGAACGAAGAGTTCCGTATCGTTGAAGGCGCTACTTTCGAACGTCTGCGTTCCGCTCTGGTCGGCCACAAAGCCGAAGGCGGCGCCGGTCTGAAGAAAGGTCAGGAAATCACCGACGAAGTTCTCGACGGTCTTGAGCACGGCCAGTGGTTCAAGCTGCGCATGGCTGAAGATGCTCTGAACGAGCAGCTCGAGAAGGCTCAGGCCTACATCGTTGATCGCCGCCGTCTGCTGGACGACAAGTTCGAAGACAAGAAGCGCAAGCTGCAGCAGGGCGATGACCTGGCTCCAGGCGTGCTGAAAATCGTCAAGGTTTACCTGGCAATCCGTCGCCGCATCCAGCCGGGCGACAAGATGGCCGGTCGTCACGGTAACAAGGGTGTGGTCTCCGTGATCATGCCGGTTGAAGACATGCCGCACGATGCCAATGGCACCCCGGTCGACGTCGTCCTCAACCCGTTGGGCGTACC
>NZ_JBFTMK010000915.1:0-1111 GCF_056396965.1 Pseudomonas sp. 05N434 | reverse complement strand
ACTTGAAATACTGGCGCGTTGTAGGTATTGGTCGAGATCAACTCAACGCAAGGAGCGAGACAGTGATCAAAATTCGAGAGGCGACCATTGAGGATATCCACACACTTAGTGATATCGGCATAGAGACGTATCGAGACCACTTCTCCGACATATGGACCCCCTCAGGCATGCAGCATTTCTTGAGTGAAGACTTTTCAGTCCTGGCGCTTCAGGAATCGATAGGGGCACCCGCACGTCACTGTTGGCTCATAGCACTCGATGAAGACGACAGAGCGGTAGGGTTCTCAAAGGTTAACTGGTCGAAGCCGATGCCTATTTCCGGCAAGGCCGGTGCGGAGCTCCAAAAAATTTACTTCCTCAAGACCCAAGCAGGCAAAGGCTACGGGAAACAGCTTCTGCAATTCATCCGTCAACTGGCCGAAGATCGTAAAGAGCATTTCATTTGGCTCGACGTACTCAAAACCAACGCCAGTGCGAGGCGTTTCTACGAGGGCTTCGGCTTCGAAGTACTAGGTGAGATCCCATTTAGCACCGACAAGACCGAGATCGGAATGGTTGTGATGTGCTGCGACATTTCCCGGTAGGCACGCTCGATCGACTCCCAGTTGCTTGGTTGTCATATTTCGTTACCTGTTAAGCCTAAAGCAGGGATTGAAATAGCGGCGTGTTGCCGATATTGGTGCTGACCCAACTCAAACCAAGGAAAGCAACATGTCAGACTTCTCTAAGTACACTTTAAACGCGTCGTAGTATCAGAATGAGGGTCCAGCCCTCTAGAAACGATCGAACCTCTGCACGTTCGCCAGTACCTAACCTGGCGCAATTCAGCGCCGGTCCGAGCGAACCGTGAAAAGCCCCTCCTCAGGGCGATCTGGAACTACGCGCGGGACAAAGGCTACACATCGCTGGCCAATCCTTGTGCCGGCATCAAGGGCAATAAAGAAACTGGACGAGACACGTACGCCGAGGGGCAAATTTGGATTCTGCAGGGGAAAACAAAGGCGAAGCGCCGGATTGAAGTCACTGGCGAGCTGAAGTTTTGATTGATCGAATCATGCCCCGAAAGTCAGAAGGTCCGCTCGACACGGCTGATCGTTACAGAGGATGGCAC
>NZ_JBFTMK010000914.1:0-1118 GCF_056396965.1 Pseudomonas sp. 05N434 | reverse complement strand
AGGTCGGCCATACCGTTCTCATCGGCTGGGAAGGCGCGTCCAGCGAGCGGGTTATTGAGTTGCTGCTGCAGGACGAAACGTCCAATGACAACCTGATCGTCATTTGCGATTGCGACCTCGAAGAAAACCCCATGCCGGGCAAGGCGGCCTTTATCAAAGGTGAAAGCCTGTCCTCTGTCGCGCTTTTGCTGCGTGCCGGCGTACCTGGCGCCGAACGCGTACTGGTGCGAACCCATTCAGACGATCTGACCCTGGCCACCGTACTGGCGGTCAATCAACTGAGCCCGGTCGGGCATGTGGTCGCCCACTTCAATGAAAGTGAAATCGCCGCGCTCGCCAGCGCCTACGCGCCCAGCCTGGAATGCACCTCAAGCATGGCCATCGAGATGTTGGTGCGCGCCTCCCAGGATCCGGGCTCGTCAGTGGTCATCAATGAATTGCTGTGCGTGGGCCAAGGCGCCACCCAATACCTGATGAGACTGCCCGAAACCTTTGAAGCAACGTTCGGCGATCTGTACGCACAGATGAAAGAACGCCATAACGCGACCCTTATCGGCTACCGCGCCAAAGGCGCCCGACAGCCTTCAATCAACCCGCCCGGCGCCACTCGCGTCAAGGGCGGCGAACTCTTCTACATCGCCTCTACTCGCCTCAAGGAAATCTCCAATGGGATGGTTTAAACAGTTGCTGGGGCTTGAGGCCCCGAACGCGGGCACGAATACCGATTCGAAATGGACAGCCAACGACAACCTGCCAGTCACCGGCCCGCTGGGCCTGGCAATGGGCAAGGGCGTGATGTTCGACACGACCCTGAAACTGTTGCTCGACGAAAAAACCGCGGTAACCATTCCCGGCTCCCAGCAAATCTGGAGCGCCGGCACCATTGAGCTCGGGCAGTCGACCTGGTTGTCGCGCTACTACATGAACGACGAAGACTACTGGCTGCAAGTGCACACCACCGGCGACATCGCCGGGCAGGTCGAGTCGGTGATCCTGTTCAACTACCTCAGTTACGTCACCATCAACAGTGAAGCGGAGCTGCGGCGGCTGGCCGGCCCTCAAAGCCTGATCGGGCTGCCGACCTACACCCTCAACGGTGTCGAATACACCCGCGAATG
>NZ_JBFTMK010000913.1:0-1125 GCF_056396965.1 Pseudomonas sp. 05N434 | reverse complement strand
ATATCGTCGCGCTAGTGATGGCAGGCTGGATAGGCTGTTGAATATTATTGTCGAGTCGACGTTCGAGTATGTAGAGATTGAACCAAAGTTTCTTGATGATTCTAGACCGTATTTAGAAATGTCGGATCTTAGGCAAAGACGTGAAGAGCTTGAGAAGTTTGCTAGAGATCTAGGTGGCTCCGAAAAAACAACGGTTCTGATCGAAAAGTTTTTTGAAAAAATGGTAGCTATTGCCGGTGATGAAAAAGACTCGGATGGTGCTTGGAGTTTGGAGTGGCTCTTGAATATGGCGCAGATCCGTCGTATTCAAAAGGTTCTAGCGGAGATGGATCGTCAGAAAAAATCAGCTGAAAAGTTTTACGCACCTATCAGAGAATTCTGCGAGACAATAAATGAGTTCTTTCGCCATTCTCGGAAAGAACTATTGGTTGACTCTCTCGGGAAAATAAAGATTACTCAAAACGGCTCCCCGGTTGAGTTGGAGTTTCTTTCGTCGGGTGAAAAGCAGCTACTTATATTGATAGCTCATGCTCGCTTTGGCTCAAGTAAGCGAAGTGCTTTTGTAGTTGATGAGCCGGAAATTTCGCTTCATATGCGTTGGCAGGAAATGTTGGTTGATGCGTTAATAAAAGGCGGAAAAAGTAACCAGTTTATCTTTGCGACCCATTCGCCGGAAATTGTTGGATATCACGTTGATAACTGCATACGTCTGGGGTGAGGTGAGCTATGGAAAGAAGTAAAGCGGCGAAGTTTGCCTCCTCGGTTTTTTACGAAAGTTTCAATGACTTTGATTTGTATATTGAAGATACTGCTCCTGGTTATGGGAAGATATTTGCCGCGATGTTCTCTCGCGCGATGTCGAGTCGCATAGCGCTTGATAAAGTTTTTCCTTTGGGCGCGCGTGTTGATGTAATAGCCGCTGCGAAGGCTAGGCAGGAGGCCGGCGGTGATAGGCCAGCTGTCTATATTGTTGATGGTGATTTATATATGTTGGCAGGGGAGCGGGAAGCTCTCCCTGGTAATGTTGTAGTTCTTCCTCGTTACTGTATTGAGAATTTTCTACTCGACGAAGCAGCATTTGTTGAAATTATGGATGAAGAACATTGTGATTTAGCGTTAGAAGAT
>NZ_JBFTMK010000912.1:0-1126 GCF_056396965.1 Pseudomonas sp. 05N434 | reverse complement strand
ATGTGGCAGGCCAACGCCGGTGGTCGCTACCGGCACAAGAATGATCGCTACCTGGCACCATTGGACCCGAATTTCGGTGGTGTCGGCCGGGCTCTGACCGACCGTGACGGCTACTACAGCTTCCGCACCGTGAAACCCGGTCCGTATCCTTGGCGCAACGGTCCGAATGACTGGCGCCCGGCGCACATCCATTTTTCCATCAGCGGACCATCGATCGCCACGCGCCTGATCACCCAGCTGTATTTCGAAGGCGATCCACTGATCCCGATGTGCCCGATCGTCAAGTCGATCGCCAATCCAGAGGCGGTACAGAGCCTGATCGCCCGGCTCGACATGGGTAATGCCAATCCGATGGATTGCCTGGCCTATCGTTTCGACATCGTGCTGCGCGGCCAGCGCAAGACCCACTTCGAAAACTGCTGAGGAGTCCGTCCATGCCTATCGAACTGCTACCCGAAACCCCTTCGCAAACGGCCGGCCCCTATGTGCATATCGGTCTGGCCCTAGAGGCTGCCGGCAACCCGACACGGCCGGAAGAAATCTGGAATCAGATGGCCAAGCCGGGTGCCGAGGGCGAACAGATTCTGCTGATCGGTCATGTCTATGACGGCAACGGTCACCTGGTGCGAGACTCGTTTCTGGAGTTTTGGCAGGCCAATCATGAAGGTGTCTACGACCCGGTCTTCGACTCGGAAAAAACCTTCAACAGTTTCGGCCGAACCGCCACCACCTTCGATGCAGGGGAGTGGACACTCAACACCATCAAGCCTGGCGTGGTGAACAATGCCGCCGGGGTGCCGATGGCGCCTCACATCAATGTGTCGCTGTTTGCCCGCGGGATCAATATTCACCTGCAAACCCGGCTGTACTTTGCCGATGAGCCACAAGCCAACGCGACGTGCCCGGTGCTTAATCTGATCGAGCAACCGCAGCGTCGCGAAACGCTGATAGCGCAGCGTTGCGAGGTGGATGGCAAGGCGGCTTATCGTTTCGACATACGTATTCAGGGGGAGGGTGAAACGGTGTTCTTCGATTTTTAAAACCCGCTTCGCGCCGAGCCAGCGAGTTCAACGGGCCAAGCGTGCAGACAACAAAAAGCCGCTGCCACCCTCACAGGGCGGCAGAG
>NZ_JBFTMK010000911.1:0-1127 GCF_056396965.1 Pseudomonas sp. 05N434 | reverse complement strand
GCAATACCCTGAACAACGTGCTGACCGGCAACAGCGGCAACAACGTGCTCAACGGTGGCGCGGGGCTGGATACGCTGATCGGCGGCGCCGGCGACGACACCTATATCCTCGACCAGGCCGGTGAACTGGCGCTGCTGCAGGAAACCGTCGACCAGGGCCATGACCTGCTGAACATTGCCTACGCCTCGACCCTGGCCAGCAGCACCGTCGACCTCAGTCAAAGCAACCTGCAGAACGTCGAAGATGTCACCGTCACCGGCCTCGGCAACTTCACCGTGATCGGCAACGACCTGAACAACATCCTGATAGGCAACGCCTACGACAACACCCTGCTAGGCGGGGCCGGCAACGACTGGCTGGATGGTTGGGCCGGCGCCGACAAGCTCATTGGCGGCAGTGGCGATGACACCTATGTCATCTACAACAACGGTGTACAAGTCACTGAACTGGCTGACGAAGGCCACGACCTGATCCAGACGGCAGTAAGTTACTATTTGGAAGACAACGTCGAAGACGCTGTGCTGCTCGGTTCTGCAGCGCTGAGCCTCACGGGCAACAAGCTCGACAACCGTCTGACCGGCAACGCCGCCGCCAATATCCTCGACGGCCGGGGCGGGGCCGACACCCTCGACGGCGGTGCCGGTAACGACACCTACTACGTCGATAACGTCGGCGACACAGTGATCGAACGCGGTACCTCGCTGAGCGAAATCGACACGGTGCTGTCGTCGATCAGCTACACCTTGGGCAGCAACGTCGAGAACCTGACCCTTATCGACTTCAACGACCTGAATGCTACCGGTAATGCCCTGAATAACCGCATCGTCGGTAACTACGGCGACAACACCCTGGACGGAGGACTTGGCGCCGACGTCATGATCGACGACCGCGGCAGCGACACCTACATCGTCGACAACCTCAAGGACGTGGTCATTGAGACCGGCCTCTCGCTGTGGGATATCGACACCGTACGCGCCTCGGTGAGCTGGACCCTGGGCGCCAACCTGGAAAACCTCACCCTCACCGGCAGCGACAACCTCACCGGCGTCGGCAATGCCCTGAACAACGTGCTGACCCGGCAATACCCTGAACAACGTGCTGACCGGCAACAGCGGCAACAACGTGCT
>NZ_JBFTMK010000910.1:0-1128 GCF_056396965.1 Pseudomonas sp. 05N434 | reverse complement strand
CGGTTCAGCCGTCCAACATGGGGAGAAGTTCCGTCCCGACACATTATTTAACTTATGGGCGATGTCAGATGTTCATGGCTCCAATAAGTCCTTTTAAAATAAAGGTTTAGATTAGAAAAACAAAGCGCATGCTCTCCAAAACTTGTTCATGACCGACTGTTTAGACCGCAGCGGTGCAAACAGTGGTTATCTGCGCAAATCCAGTTGCCTCTGGCATTGCAGCGGGGGGGGGAGGAAGTTACACCAATATTTTCGAACGGGAGTAATCTCTATATGTGTCACGAGCGGCAACGTTTTCAATCTTCACATTCGTTCGTTGCGAGTAGACAATGCGCGCTCTGTTCCGGGGTAGTTCAGCGGTAGAACACTCGGCTCTTAACCGGGTGGGCGCTGGTTCGAATCCAGCCCCCGGACCCACTACATCGCAGGGTCAGAAGGACAAATGTCCAGGCACGATAGGGAAACGGATGCAATGGCCGGCATAAACGCCGGTTATGCGGTCTTTCAATTATCTCGAGCATTGACCGCATCGGGTCTAGACACTGAGAAAACGCGCGAACGGATTGAGCGCTGGCAGCAGGTGGTCGAACACATGGTGCAAGGCACCGCGCTGTATGGCTCACGTATACCACTCGTGGATGTGCCTGAATGGGTCACGCTGGAGGTAGCCACGGGTGGTTTTGCCACTGGACAGTATCTGGCCGGTGGTGCACTGACCGTGTACGAGCGGCGGCTGGCCGCCTCAATCCCAGGCATCCGCCCTGGTTTTGAACGACTTGATCTCAACACCTGGCACCTTACGGATGAGGGGATCGAAGCACTGCAAAAGCAACTGGTGAACAGCGACTATCGGATCGATGTACCAGAAGAGGCAGCACTACTATACGTGGCTTGGCTGTTGGGACAGCAGCGCACGGAGGAAGCCCGCAGACTGATTGAGTCGATCGCACCTTTTTTTGAGCAACTGCGTTTCTTTCCAATGGCTTCTGACGGGCTACCGCTCGCGGCGGTGGAAGTGCAGATCTTCGATGTCGGCGATATCAAAAAGCTGCTTTCAAAACTCCCTGCGCAGCAGCGTCTGGCGGTGCAAAAACATGTGGTCATGACTCGGTTGCCTCTCTTCGATGC
>NZ_JBFTMK010000909.1:0-1133 GCF_056396965.1 Pseudomonas sp. 05N434 | reverse complement strand
GTATCGGCGATATCTGCGACACGCGAACACCACGAACACCACGAACACCACGAACACGTAGGAGCTACCGAAGGCTGCGATCTTTTGATCTTTCGCCCACAAAAAAGCCCACTGACCGTCACCGGTTCAGTGGGCTTTTGACAGGGCTTCTAGTTACAGAGCCATATCCGTCGCAGCATTGGCCTTCGGCGCCTTAGCCGGAGCAGCCGGAGCAGCAGCCGGAGCCGCCACCTGACCAATCACCGGCGGCGGAGTCAGCTCCAACACCTTGGCGGTGTAAGCCCACTCTTGAGCCACTTTCTCAGGGCTGTTGTTCAGCTGAGTGCCGTAGCTAGGCACGATCTGGTGCAGTTTTTCCTGCCAGGCTGGGGTGGCAACCTTGTCCTTGAACACTTTCTGCAGCACGGTCAGCATGATCGGTGCGGCAGTCGAYGCGCCTGGCGATGCGCCCAGCAGGCCGGCGATGGTGCCGTCWKSSGAAGCAACGATTTCGGTACCCAGCTTCAGCACGCCACCGGCGGCTTCATCACGCTTGATGATTTGCACGCGCTGGCCGGCTTGCCACAGGCGCCAGTCTTCGGCTTTGGCATTCGGGAAGTATTCTTTCAGGGCATTCATGCGGTCTTCGTCAGACAGCATCAGTTGGCCTGCCAGATACTCGACCAGTGGGTATTCCTTGATGCCGACGCGGGTCATTGGCCACACGTTGTGCGTGGTGGTGGTGCTCAGCAGGTCCAGGTACGAGCCTTCTTTGAGGAACTTGGTGCTGAAGGTCGCGAATGGGCCAAACAGGATGACGCGCTTGCCGTCCAGGACACGGGTGTCCAGGTGCGGAACCGACATTGGCGGTGCGCCAACGGAGGCTTTGCCGTAGGCCTTGGCCAGGTGTTGTTCGGCGATGGCCGGGTTATCGGTGACCAGGAACGAGCCGCCAACCGGGAAGCCTGCGTATTCCTGGGCTTCAGGAATGCCGGACTTCTGCAGCAGGTGCAGTGCACCGCCGCCCGCGCCGATGAACACGAACTTGGCGTCGGTTTCGGTTTTGGTGCCGTCTTTCAGGTTTTTGTAGCTTACGCGCCAGCTGCCGTCTGCGTTCTTGGTGATGTCTTGCACTTCGCTAGACAACTTCAAGT
>NZ_JBFTMK010000908.1:0-1134 GCF_056396965.1 Pseudomonas sp. 05N434 | reverse complement strand
ACCCAGTACAGTACCAGACCGGCCGGGAACCACAGGAAGAAGAAGGTGAAGATGATTGGCATCAGCTTCATCACCTTGGCCTGCATTGGATCCGGAGGCGTCGGGTTCAACTGCTGCTGGATGAACATGGTTGCGCCCATGATGATCGGCAGAATGAAGAACGGATCCTTGATCGACAGGTCARTAATCCACAGCATGAATGGCGCCTGGCGCATTTCCACGCTTTCCAGCAGAACCCAGTACAGCGAAAGGAAAACCGGCATCTGCACCAGGATTGGCAAGCAGCCACCCAGTGGATTGATCTTCTCTTTCTTGTACAGCTCCATCATGGCTTGCGACATTTTCTGCCGGTCTTCGCCATGTTGCTCTTTCAGCGCGGCCAGTTTCGGTGCCACTGCACGCATGCGCGCCATGGATTTGTAGCTGGCGGCCGACAACGGGAAGAAAATCCCCTTGATCAGCATGGTCAGGAAGATGATCGAGAAGCCCCAGTTACCAACCAGTGCGTGGATATGTTGCAGCAACCAGAAGATTGGCTGGGCAATGAACCACAGAATGCCGTAGTCGACGGTCAGTTCCAGACCTGGGGATAACTGTTTCAGCACAGCCTGGCTTTTTGGACCTGCGTACAGAACGGCGCTGGTTTCAACTTTGGCACCTGGCGCAGCAGTCAGCGAAGGACCGGTGTAGCCGATGATGTAGTTGCCTTTGCTGTCTTTACGGGTCTGGACGACGTTGTTTTCGCCCTTGGCCGGAATCCATGCGGTCACGAAATAGTGCTGCAACCAGGCAACCCAGCCACCGCTGACGGTTTCTTTCAGCTGAGCCTTGTCCATGTCCTTCATCGACACTTTCTTGTACGGCTCGTTACTTGTCCACAGGGCGGCGCCCAGGTAAGTCGCGGTGCCGGTGGCAGTGCTGGAAGAAGGATCGGAACTGGCGTCACGCTTCAGTTGCGCGAACATTGCACCGGACCAGGGCTGAGCGCTCTGGTTGTCGATCAGGTAGGAAACGGTTACGTCATACAGGCCACGTTTCAGGGTGAAACGCTTGATGTAGTTGACGCCGTCCTTGCTGAACTTCAGGTCCACGACCAATTGGTCCTGACCGTCAGCCAGTTGATAAATCTTCTTC
>NZ_JBFTMK010000907.1:0-1142 GCF_056396965.1 Pseudomonas sp. 05N434 | reverse complement strand
CTTTGAAGGTCAGCCATGGGTGGCCGGTTTCAAACAGCATGGACAGCATTTTGCGCCACAGGTCTTTGGCCTGGATGGTCTTGAACAGCTTGACCTTGCCCGGGTACTCGGTCAGGGCTTCGTAGTACTCGTAACGCTCTTCGAAGGCCTTGCCGGTCAGGTCGTGCAGATCCGGTACTTCGGACGGCGAGAACAGGGTCCACTTGCCGTCATCGAAGACACGCTTCATGAACAGGTCAGGGATCCAGTTGGCGGTGTTCATGTCGTGGGTACGACGACGGTCATCACCGGTGTTCTTGCGCAGTTCGATGAACTCTTCGATGTCCATGTGCCAGGTTTCCAGGTAGGCACAGACAGCGCCTTTGCGCTTGCCACCCTGGTTAACGGCGACGGCGGTGTCGTTCACCACTTTCAGGAACGGCACGACGCCCTGGGATTTGCCGTTGGTGCCCTTGATGTACGAACCCAGCGCCCGAACCGGGGTCCAGTCGTTGCCCAGGCCGCCTGCGAATTTCGACAACATGGCGTTGTCGTGGATCGCGTGGTAGATGCCCGACAGGTCATCCGGCACGGTGGTCAGGTAGCAGCTCGACAGCTGTGGACGCAGGGTACCGGCGTTGAACAGGGTCGGGGTCGAGGACATGTAGTCGAAGGACGACAACAGGTTGTAGAACTCGATCGCACGGTCTTCTTTCTGCTTCTCTTCGATCGCCAGGCCCATGGCCACGCGCATGAAGAAAATCTGTGGCAGTTCGAAGCGGATACCGTCCTTGTGGATGAAGTAACGGTCGTACA
Source organism: Pseudomonas sp. 05N434 (assembly GCF_056396965.1). NCBI lineage: Bacteria > Pseudomonadati > Pseudomonadota > Gammaproteobacteria > Pseudomonadales > Pseudomonadaceae > Pseudomonas > Pseudomonas sp. 05N434. Next base: position 347 of record NZ_JBFTMK010000907.1, on the reverse strand, counting down.
GGGTTTGCAGGCCCAGGTACGTGAACTGCTGATCGCGCTCGTGGTTGATCGCCTTGCCGAGTTTTTCCAGGTCGAAGGACGCCAGAACCGGGTTCAGCAATTCGAATTCGATACCTTTGGCGATGTACGCAGGCAGTGCCTTGGCATACAGGTCGACCATTTCGTGGTGGGTCGCGCTGTCGGCGACACCGAGGAAGCCCAGGCCTTCGGCACGCAGGGTGTCCATCAGCAGGCGGGCGGTCACGAACGAGTAGTTCGGCTCACGCTCGACCAGCGTACGGGGGTGTCCATCAGCAGGCGGGCGGTCACGAACGAGTAGTTCGGCTCACGCTCGACCAGCGTACGGG
>NZ_JBFTMK010000906.1:0-1147 GCF_056396965.1 Pseudomonas sp. 05N434 | reverse complement strand
GATGTGGAAGTCCGTGGTCAGAGATACTTACCAACGCTTGTAAAGCGCATGGCGACATTTTTTATGTCAACATTGCCGCGTTATGGCGGCTGTGCGCGGGAGCACCTTCGGGTGCGCCGGGTTTTGGTGAGTTTCCCTGGTCTTCCACACCTGCGTACAGCTGCCACCCTCATGTGGAAGTGAGATGGGTAGCTCCCCCTGAAACTCAACAGAGTACTTCCCATATGAAGAAACAAACGCCTAACCCTCCCGAAACCCAAGCCGATGATGATTCCCTAGATCCCGTCGAACTTTCCGAAGTGACCGAACCCGCCATCAGCGCTCGCTTACGTAACCCCAGGCGCGCCGACCCGATCAGCCACATCTTCACCATCGTCCCCGGTGTCCACACAGAAACCCTGCTAAGCCACGCCTGCGAAACCCTCGCGTCCCTGAATGTCCTGATCACCGATCTGGCCTGCAAGCTGGAAAGCTCCAACCGCAACGTGGCGCTGACGATTCAGCAGTTGGCGGTAGTCGCCGAATTGTTGGTGAACCGCGCACTGGACACTATCGATCCGCCCGAAGGCGCAACTGCAGTTCAGCCAGGCACTCAACATTGATCAGGGAGGTTCAGTTATGGCTCGATACATGCCGATAACGGGCATCGACTGCAAAATCCCGTCGTTGCTGATTGATACCGAAGCACCTGTGGATGTGTTGCATGACACGGCGGCCTACCGCATCAGAAGCGTGACTCAACTACTGGAAACCCTCTCCATCGGCGAGGGGATCAGCCGCGATGCATTGCTGTTGCAGGACTTCGCGCGGGTGCTGGCGATTCCGCTGCGCGACGGCTGTGATTTGATGGATGTGATCGGGCGACGATTGCAGGCACAGATTTAAATGCAGTAACGAAAATGGGCGACCTCAACAGGTCGCCCATTTTGTTTACCAACGGAAATCTGAAACTTGGTGATCCATTGTGGCGAGGGAGCTTGCTCCCGTTCGGCTGCGTAGCAGTCGTAAACCCWGCACCCTAGGCCTATCTGATGTACCGCGGTGACTGGTTTGGGGCCGCTGCGCACCCCAGCGGGAGCAAGCTCCCGCGCCACAGGTTCTGTGCCAATCCGGCCAATTATTTCCAGGCTCGGCAGCTGCTACGGGG
>NZ_JBFTMK010000905.1:0-1148 GCF_056396965.1 Pseudomonas sp. 05N434 | reverse complement strand
CTCTCGCCGGCCTGCAGCGATTGCACGGCACTGGCGACACCATCGGTGCCATTGGCCAAGGTGTAGGTCCACTGACCGGTGCCGTCGACGGCGATTGAGCCATAAGTGCCGGTATTGGACCCGGCAATGCTCCAGGTGGCGGTAGCATCGTGGTCGATGTCGCTCGAGCTGAACTGGCCACTGACGCTGAGGGTGGTGTCTTCCTGCACCGCACCCAGCTCATTGCCCGACGCGAAGCTGAGCACGGGCGCATCGTTGCTGCCGGTGACGGTGACAGTCACCTGCTGGGTGTCGACGCCGCCCAGGCCATCACTGACCTGCACGCTGAACACTTCGTTGTGAGTCTCGCCGGCCTGCAGCGACTGCACGGCACTGGCGACACCATCGGTGCCATTGGCCAAGGTGTAAGTCCACTGACCGCTGCTGCTGTCGACGGCGATCGAGCCGTAGCTGCCGGTGTTGGACCCGGCAATGCTCCAGGTCGCGGTGGCTGCATGGTCGATGTCGCTTGAGCTGAATTGGCCGCTGACGCTGAGCGTGCTGTCTTCCTGCACTGCACCAAGCTCGTTGCCGCTCGCGAAGCTGAGTACCGGTGCGTCATTGCTGCCGGTGACAGTGACGGTCACCTGCTGGGTGTCGACGCCGCCGAGGCCATCGCTGACCTGGATGGTGAACACTTCATTGTGASTCTCGCCGGCCTKCAGAGATTGCACGGCACTGGCGACACCATCRGTGCCATTGGCCAACGTGTAGGTCCATTGGCCGCTGCCGTCGACGGCGATTGAGCCATAAGTGCCGGTGTTGGACCCGGCAATGCTCCAGGTGGCGGTAGCATCGTGGTCGATGTCGCTCGAGCTGAACTGGCCACTGACGCTGAGGCTGCTGTCCTCCTGCACCGCGCCGACATCGTTGTCGCTGGCGAAGCTGAGTACGGGGGCGTCATTGCTGCCGGTGACGGTGACAGTCACTTGCTGGGTGTCGACGCCGCCCAGGCCGTCGCTGACCTGGATGGTGAACACTTCATTGTGAGTCTCGCCGGCCTGCAGCGATTGCACGGCACTGGCAACGCCATCGTGCACGGCACTGGCAACGCCATCGGTGCCGTTGGCCAGGGTGTAAGTCCATTGGCCGCTGCTGTCGACGGCGAT
>NZ_JBFTMK010000904.1:0-1154 GCF_056396965.1 Pseudomonas sp. 05N434 | reverse complement strand
GCACCTGGGCGGTGCAGATGTTGCTGGTGGCTTTCTCGCGACGGATGTGTTGCTCGCGGGTCTGCATGGCCAGGCGCAGGGCCGGCTTGCCGAAACGGTCCACGGAAACGCCGACCAGACGGCCCGGCATGTCGCGCTTGAACGCATCCTTGGTGGAGAAGTACGCCGCGTGCGGGCCACCGAAGCCCAGCGGAACACCGAAGCGTTGCGCGCTGCCGATGGCCACGTCGGCGCCGAACTCGCCCGGCGGGGTCAGCACGGTCAGGGCCAGCAGGTCAGCAGCGACCGCGACCAGCGCATTCGCCGCGTGGAAGCGTTCGGTCAGTTCGCGGTAATCGAAGACGTCACCGTTGCTCGCCGGGTATTGCAGCAGCGCGCCGAAGAATGGCGTCACGTCGGTCAGTTCACGCTCGTCGCCCACCACAACGTCGATGCCCAAAGGCTCGGCACGGGTGCGCAAAACGTCGAGGGTTTGCGGGTGGCAATGAACGGAGGCGAAGAAGGCGTGGCTGCCTTTGTTCTTGCTCAGGCGTTTGCAGAACGTCATGGCTTCAGCAGCAGCGGTGGCTTCGTCCAGCAGCGAGGCGTTGGCGATCGGCAGGCCGGTCAGGTCGCTGATCAGGGTCTGGAAGTTCAGCAGCGCTTCGAGACGACCCTGGGAAATTTCTGGTTGGYACGGGGTGTAGGCGGTGTACCAGGCCGGATTTTCCAGCAGGTTGCGCAGGATCGGCGACGGCGTGTGAGTGCCGTAGTAGCCCTGACCGATGTAAGTCTTGAACAGCTGGTTTTTACCGGCGATGGATTTGATCAACGCCAGGGCATCGGCTTCGCTCAGGCCGTCTTCGAGACCGAGGACGCTGGTGCCTTTGATGCTGTCGGGAATGACGCTGGCGCTCAGGGCTTCCAGGGAGTCGAAACCGAGGCTGTTGAGCATGGCTTGCTCGTCGCCTGCACGCGGGCCGATGTGGCGGGTGATGAATTCGTTGGCGGTCGTCAGATTGACTTGAGTCATGTCGGCGCTCCTCAGGCTTGGGCTTTGATCAGACGGTCGTAAGCGTCTTGATCCAGCAGTTGGCCGACAGCCGAGGCGTCGGTTGGCTTGAAGCGGAAGAACCAGCCTTCGCCCAGCGGATCTTCGTTGACCAGTTCAGGGC
>NZ_JBFTMK010000903.1:0-1155 GCF_056396965.1 Pseudomonas sp. 05N434 | reverse complement strand
GGCCCGCCTAGAAGCCATCCGGTTGAAAAGATGCCAATTTCAATTATCATTTTGGCTTTGGTGAATGACCACGCCCATTTGGACACCATGGTAAGCACCACAAGGTCCATGATTCTGATACCAATACCGCTCATGATAATCAGTGCAGACGAATAAGCACACAGCACCAGACCCATCGCCAATATCGTGTACTCATTCACTCTGACAATCAAATACTCTCCAAGCCCCAGCACGGACCAGAGGTCAATCAACAGACCTGTAAGTGTGGTTGTAACAAATGGGCTTATCGGAGGATATTTCTTGTTCCAGAGCATCCACCACAGCAGAAAGAATAGAGAAACGATACCCGAACAAACGCCCATTCCGAGCATGAGTATTTTATTTATCGAGATGATCAGGACATCTAAGGGGTCAGTCCCCAGTTGACTGACTATGAAAAACTTGGCCCCCACCGAGAAAAGGGCGACGCCAGCCAGATACATAAAAATCTGATCCATCTTGAAATCACGAAAACTTAGGACTTGCGTTCCAATATAATTCGCGAATGATGGATAGGATTTTTTTTCACACTTTATTTTTTCATCTTCCATACGAACACCATCCCTGGAGGAGAATATTTTATTATGCAGTGCGTAACGCTAAGGATTCAGAGCTATTGATTACCCGGGTTCTTGTTAGGCTTTACCGGGCTGCAAATAGACTAGCACTCTGCTTTATTTTGGTGCATTATTTTTTAATGAAAACCGGGTGCTTTTCATTAAAATTTATACTTTTTGCTGTGGGAGCTTACATGGACCGTATAGACATCAAAATCTTGGGGAAGGTGCAGGACTTTGGTCGCATTTCCATCACGGAGCTGTCCAAGCACGCAGGTCTTTCTATTCCCGCCACCACTGATCGGTTGCGAAAGCTCGAAGACTCTGGGGTTATCAAGGGATATAGCGCTCAGTTAGATCCAACCAAACTAGGGTTCGGCATATCTGCTGTCGTCGGCATGACCACCCTCAAGCCTGCGAAATCCAAATTGATAGCGACGCTCAACGACATACCCGAAGTCGTTGAGTGCCTGCACGTCACGGGTAACGACTCCTACCTGATCAGGATCTATGCCAGGTCAATGGCCGATATCGAAAATATCATTGCGAAGATCAACGC
>NZ_JBFTMK010000902.1:0-1158 GCF_056396965.1 Pseudomonas sp. 05N434 | reverse complement strand
GTGCTGACCCGTGTGGGCGGTATCGATTGGTGTGTAACCGAGTTCATTCGGATCAACGATCAGCTGCTCACGCCTGCCTACTACCACAAGTTCGGCCCGGAACTGCTGACCGGCGCCCGTACCGCCTCCGGCGTGCCGCTGCGGGTGCAACTGCTTGGCTCCGATCCGGTGTGCCTGGCGGAAAACGCTGCACTGGCCTGCGAATTGGGTTCCGAAGTCATCGACCTGAACTTCGGCTGCCCGGCCAAGACCGTCAATAAGTCGCGCGGTGGCGCCGTTCTGCTCAAAGAGCCTGAGCTGCTCAACGAAATCGTCGAACATGTCCGCCGTGCGGTGCCAGCGCACATTCCAGTGACCGCCAAAATGCGCCTGGGCTTCGACAGTCCCGATGGCTCGCTGGTTTGCRCCACAGCCCTGGCCGAAGGCGGCGCGGCGCACATCGTGGTTCACGCGCGGACCAAAACGGATGGCTACAAGCCGCCAGCTCACTGGGAATGGATCCCGCGGGTCCAGGACGTGGTCAAGGTGCCAGTGTTCGCCAACGGTGACATCTGGAGCGTGGAGGACTGGCGACGTTGCCGCGAGATCAGCGGCGTCGAAGATATCATGCTCGGTCGTGGCCTGGTGTCGCGTCCGGATCTGGCAAGGCAGATCGCTGCGGCGCGGGCCGGTGAGGAGGTCGTCGAGATGACCTGGGCCGAGCTGCTGCCGCTGATTCAGGATTTCTGGCTGCAAGCCAAGGCCCAGATGACACCACGCCAATCGCCGGGTCGCCTGAAGCAGTGGCTGGCAATGCTGACCCGTAATTATCCCGAAGCAGTAGAGTTGTTCGGCGTCCTGCGTCGTGAAACCGAGCTGGATCAGGTCTCGCGTTTACTGGGGCTGCCGGTGTCTGAAGCCGCCTGAGTCTGCTTGAAAAAAATCTGAAAATAATCTCTTGAAAAGTAATCAGCGGTCCTTATCTAAGGATTACGCGATGCCGAATTCGGGTCGCGGAGACAAAAAAACTTGCTGATTATGTTCAGGAGATTTGAATCATGAGTACTGCATTTTCCTTGGCCCCACTGTTCCGTTCCTCGGTAGGTTTCGACCGTTTCAACGACCTGTTCGAAACCGCCCTGCGCAATGAGCCAGGCAGCACCTATCCACCCTACAACG
>NZ_JBFTMK010000901.1:0-1160 GCF_056396965.1 Pseudomonas sp. 05N434 | reverse complement strand
GAGTGCGGGTTGATCGCCGAGCGTTCGAGTACGTTTTAACTTTCAGTCGTTGTTCTTACGCAATTCCCCACGAGCGTGCCATTACCGGCATTGAGTCAGGCTCGCGTCTGCGCACGCTCGGGTTTTGCTTAAGGTGATATTAAACAATTATCAAGTTGCTCAATAACGGACTGTTACAAGACAGATAAGGGATTCCCGCAGTTTCTCGGTAATTAGCTCTTCGAGCTGCCTGTGACCAAGTTGATTCGCGAGCTAAAAATCGCAACAAAAACAATAATAACTCATTGTGAGAAAACATCATGCGCTACCCTATTATTTCCCGCAACGTGCCCGCACATCACTCTCTGATCAGTCTGACTCTTGCGGTTTGCGCGGGTTCGTCAGCGGCTGTTCAAGCCGATCAAAATAGCGGTTTTGTCGATGGCGCTACCGCAACTCTCAATTTGCGCAACGCTTATATCAATCGCAACTTCATCAATCCTGCCTATCCCAACAGCGCCGCACCACAGAACAAAGCCGAGGAGTGGACACAGAGCTTCATCCTTGACGCWCGCTCTGGTTATACCGCTGGGCCGATAGGATTCGGTGTTGATGTATTGGGTCTTTATTCTCAAAAGCTTGATGGTGGCAAAGGCACCGGCGGTACCCAACTGTTGCCGATCCACGATGACGGCCGCCCCGCCGAAAACTTTGGGCGTCTGGGCGTGGCGCTGAAAGCCAAGCTGTCGAAGACTGAATTGAAGGTGGGTGAATGGATGCCCGTGTTGCCGATCCTGCGCTCTGACGATGGTCGTTCTCTGCCACAGACGTTTCGTGGCGGTCAGGTGACCTCCAACGAGATCGCCGGCCTGACACTCTATGGCGGCCAATTTCGCAGCAACAGCCCACGCAACGACGCGAGCATGGAAGACATGTTCATGAACGGCAAAGCCGCGTTCACCTCCGACCGCTTCAACTTCGGCGGCGGCGAATACACCTTCAACGACAAGCGCACCCAGGTCGGTCTGTGGTACGCCGAATTGACCGATATCTACCAGCAACAATACATCAACCTCACCCATAGCCAGCCCGTGGGCGACTGGATCCTGGGGGCTAATCTCGGTTTCTTCAACGGCAAGGAAGATGGCAGAGCCCTGGCTGGCGACCTCGACAACAAAACC
>NZ_JBFTMK010000900.1:0-1161 GCF_056396965.1 Pseudomonas sp. 05N434 | reverse complement strand
CTTTGTTGTCGACGCGGTAGGCGAAACTGAAGCCCACCCCCTGAAACAGCACCACGTCCGCCAGTTGCCGTGCGAGYTCACCGGCGCTGGCCAGTTTGGTCTTGGGCACATAGAGCATGTCGTCCGGTTGCAGGTAAGCAATCTGCGACGCGTCACCGGACAAGGCTTTCTCCACGTCGTAGTGCACAGCCTGCACCTGGTTGCCGTTGCGGCGCATGATCACCACCGAATCGAGCCGGGCCTTGATGCTGGTGCCACGGGCCAGGGTCAACGCTTCGAGCACCGAGACCGGGCGGCGAATCGGGTAGGAGCCCGGCTGCCCGACTTCACCCAGCACATAGATTTCGTTGCCCGACGTGGATTTGAGCATGACGTCGACTGTCATCCGTCCCGGCAATTGCGCGTAGCGTTGATTGAGGAACGTTTCGAGCTGGTTGACGGTCATGCCTTGCAGCGGCACGGAGCCGATTTCCGGAAAACTCGCATAGCCGTCGTTGCCCACGGTGATCTCCCGGCTCATGCCGGTAGCGGGGTGGTTCAAGGCGCTCTTGAGGTTTTGCTCGTTGCTCAGCGGGCTGGTGACCTGCACGGTCAACTGGTTGCGATTGGGCTGGAACAGGGATTTGCGGTTATAGGCGCGCTGGATTTCCTCCCGGGCCTGGACCGAGGTCATCCCGGCGATTTTCACTGAGGTGTTGGCCCCCGGCAGTTCGATGGTGCCATCGGGCAGCACCAGTTGCGTGCCGTTGAGCTGGCTGGCTGCGGTGAAGTTCAGCGCGACCTGGTCGCCGGACTGAATGCGGTAAGCCTCCGAGCCACTGGTGCTGACGTGGAAGATCACGTCCAGCACGTCCTTGGGCCGCAAGGTCTGTTCGACCTTGGGCATATCGGTGGCCTGGGCGTTGGCCGGCTCGGCCGTGAGGATCTGCACCGGCATGTTCTGGGTTTCACTGGTGCTGGAGCAACCTGCAAGCGGTAGCAACAGCAGGACAAGCACTTTGGCATTCATGACTTCATCCTTCAGGTGGGTGCTTACAGGTTTTTGTAGAGCCATTTGGGCATGTAGTACTTGCGCCGGTTGAAGACGCTGCCCACCAGTTTCGCGCCGGCCTGGGTCAGGCGCTGGGCCGCGGCCTGGGCCACTTCCCAGCGGGTGTCTTC
>NZ_JBFTMK010000899.1:0-1163 GCF_056396965.1 Pseudomonas sp. 05N434 | reverse complement strand
GGCATGCAGGCTGCAATGGTCTAGGTAATCAGGGCATTTAATGAACCAGCGCCCGCCAAAGATCACTACCCGTATGGGAGGAACTTCAGGATGAATCGCCAAAGTGCCGCCCAATTGCGTCTTTCGCCACTGCATGTCCAGCAAGGCTTGTTTGCCCTGTTGGCGTTGTTGATCACCCTGATTGGTGGCCAGCAGTACATGCGTTGGGAGCAAAGCGCGCAACCGGCGCCAGTGCACCTTTCGATTCCACATCCCCCCCAAAGCCACTTCAGCGCCGTCAGCAGCAACCCGGCTGACAACGCCTCAATACGAATGATGGGCGTCGACCAGGCCCGGCCTGTGGACGAGACGCCCTCCCAGGAACGTTGGGTGTTTTAAGCAAACGAACTTGGCGCGCTCAACGCGCCGGGAAATGCACCACAAGCAACATCCTTAAATAGAAGCGTAAGGAGAATCACCATGTTGAGCTGGGCAATCACATTCCTGATCATTGCCATCATCGCTGCAGTATTGGGCTTCGGTGGTATCGCGGGCACCGCCACGGGTATCGCCAAGATTCTCTTTGTCGTATTCCTGGTGATGTTCATTGCTTCCTTCTTCTTTGGCCGTCGCGGTCGAGGTTGATATGTGTGTTTTGGTTAAAGACATTGGCGGCCGCCCTGCTTCTGGGCGGCAGTGCCATGACGATCGCGGCCACCCACGCGACATGCCGACTACCGCTTACTCGGTAAACCGGACGAAGGCATGCAGAAGATGTGGATGGCGCGACTGAAGAAAGATCCACGCCGGTATTGAGTTCGAAACACGAAAGAGGCCTCACGCTTCTTTCCACTGCGCTACCCGAGGACGGTAGACGCATGACCAAGGGGTCGGGACGTTCTGACTGCTTCAGGGTCGGAGTGACCTACGGGTACAGGGAGTAGCCGCGCAAGGGCCGGGTCAGGTGAAGCTGCGACGCAAGTTCGTCGGCCTAGCGTGGCTCGACGGACTTGCGGAGAGCTTCAACGTGCAAAACGTTGATCTAGAGCATTCTGCTCATATGTTCTTGCTGCATATTCCCCGCAAAACCGTTTCGCGGTGTTTCTTCGTGACCGTATATCGAGAAAGCTCTGACTTTCATGAGAAGAAAAATCGCAGTCGAACGTAGGACATCTCCTAAATTT
>NZ_JBFTMK010000898.1:0-1167 GCF_056396965.1 Pseudomonas sp. 05N434 | reverse complement strand
CTACACTTCAGACGAAAAAAAGCCCGCAGGTTGGCGGGCGTAAGAGGCGTACAGGAACCAGTTCCCTAGATTAACAACAAGGTAAAGTACGATGAAAGAAGCTAAGAATCGAATTATGCGGAAAGGTTAGACATAGCTTTGAAGACAGCTGTTGTGCCGGCCAAACCAGCTGTAATGCACACCCACCCCATGGGGTTACCTGCTGTAGGAGTAGTGTTAAGTCGTGTAAAGCCCCTAGTGTAATACCCACCATCTGCTGGAACTTCCGAACCAAAACTCGGAGTGCAACTTACCAACACCCACTCCGTTAACCCGATCACTTGAGGAATACGCTGCAACACTACAACACCGTTTTGTGGAATCGTGACCTCAGATAAACCATTAAGCGAAATGTTGCCAGTGTTGCTCAGTGTGACAGGCCCACTAAGTGGACGCAGGCTCACACTCTCTCCAGGAGCCGCTGTAGCAGTTAAAGTAACAAGCTTGATCGAAGGGTTTCCTACGTTAGGGTTAATAGTGGCGAATTTATGGGCCGCCAGGTCCACCGCAACGCCAGATAGCGTAATGGTCTTGAAACCCGCAGCCTTGAACTTACTACTGCTATTACCGGATGCCATGCCCTCAACCTTGAGCCCTAGAATATTGTTCAAGTTGGTCAGAGGGTCCAGGTAATTATCGAATGTACCGATAGGTTCATTACTGGAGCGGAACTCAAGGTAGGCGTTAGTGCCAAGGCTGTACAGATACCCACTACCGCCGGAGGAGAACAAGGTGCCATCAGCAGCATTCGCCAAATGACTAGCTTCAATCAATAAGCGCCCGTTAGTGCCCAGCATGGCCAGCTTGCCGATGCGTTCGATCCAAGCTCCCCGCACAGAGATCTGACGGCAATTGCGCGCATAGATGCCCGTCTGTGATTTCTGGATCGAGAACCCATTAGAGAAGTTTACGTTGTAGGGGGACTGCACGGCGTTACCAGCGCCCGATACATCCGAAGTACTTTCGCCCTGCCCACTAGCATTATCCGCCATAGTTGAGGGATCTGGATCCCAATCGATATTAATGCACTTAAGGGCCACGGCACCATCACGGCCTTCCGCTGCCCCCCCATTAAACTCAATTTGACCGTGCTGTCCTGTCATCCGAAGGGCTTCACCCCCATTCGGC
>NZ_JBFTMK010000897.1:0-1168 GCF_056396965.1 Pseudomonas sp. 05N434 | reverse complement strand
ACATGGGTAAACCGATCAGCGATTCCATGGCCATCGACATTCCAGCGGCCGCCAACGCGATCCGCTGGAGCGCCGAAGCCATCGACAAGATCTACGACGAAGTCGCCGCCACGCCGCACGACCAATTGGGCCTCATCACCCGTGAACCCGCAGGTGTGGTCGCCGCGATCGTGCCGTGGAACTTCCCGCTGATCATGGCCAGCTGGAAGTTCGCCCCAGCCTTGGCGGCAGGCAACTCGTTCATCCTCAAGCCCTCGGAAAAATCACCACTGACGGCGATCCGCATCGCGCAACTGGCCCTCGACGCCGGCATCCCCAAAGGCGTGTTCAACGTGTTGCCGGGCTTCGGTCACACCGTCGGCAAGGCGCTGGCGTTGCACATGGACGTCGACGTGCTGGCCTTCACTGGCTCCACCGCGATTGCCATGCAACTGATGATCTACGCCGGGCAAAGCAACATGAAGCGCGTGTGGCTGGAGGCGGGCGGCAAGAGCCCGAACGTGGTGTTCGCCGACGCGCCGGACTTGCGCGCAGCGGCTCGGGCAGCGGCCAGTGCGATTGCCTTCAACCAGGGCGAAGTCTGCACCGCCGGCTCGCGCCTGCTGGTGGAGCGCTCGATCCGCGAGCAGTTCATTCCGTTGCTGGTGGAAGCGCTGCAAGCCTGGAAACCGGGGCATGCGCTCGACCCTGAAACCACCGTCGGCGCCGTCGTCGATCAGCGCCAATTGGACAATGTGCTGCGCTACATCCAGGTCGGCAAAGACCAGGGCGCGCAACTGATTGCTGGCGGCAGTCGCACCCTCGAAGGCACCGGTGGCCTGTATGTGGAGCCAGCGATATTCGACGGCGTGACCAACGCCATGACCATCGCCCGGGAAGAAATCTTCGGCCCGGTGCTGTCGCTGATCACCTTTGACACCGCTGAAGAAGCGCTGCAGATCGCCAACGACAGCATCTTCGGCCTCGCCGCCGGCGTCTGGACCAGCAACCTCAGCAAGGCGCACACCTTCGCTCGCGGCTTGCGCGCCGGCAGTGTCTGGGTCAACCAGTACGACGGCGGCGACAYGACCGCGCCGTTCGGCGGGTTCAAGCAGTCGGGTAACGGTCGGGACAAATCGCTGCACGCGTTCGACAAGTACACCGAACTCAAAGCGACCTGGATCAAGCT
>NZ_JBFTMK010000896.1:0-1168 GCF_056396965.1 Pseudomonas sp. 05N434 | reverse complement strand
GGGCCAGGTACTTGATGTTGTCCAGCTTGCAGGATTCGGCATCGAACACGTCGATGAAGGTACGGCCGATGATCTTGCGCTTCTTCTCTGGATCGGACTCGCCAGCCAAGTTGTTGAGGAACTGGTCCTCGGCGTTGGCGCGGATCACTTTGACGCCCATGTTCTCGGCGAACATGGCCATCACTTGCTCGCCTTCGTGCAGACGCAGCAGGCCGTTGTCGACGAACACGCAGGTCAGCTGATCGCCAATGGCCTTGTGCAGCAGCGCGGCAACCACCGAGGAGTCCACGCCGCCGGACAGGCCGAGCAGTACGTTGTCGGTGCCAACCTGGGCACGGACTTGGGCGATGGCGTCTTCGGCAATCTTCGACGGCGTCCACAGGGCTTCACAGCCACAGATGTCGAGGATGAAGCGCGACAGGATGCGACCGCCCTGCTTGGTGTGGGTCACTTCCGGGTGGAACTGCACGCCGTAGTAGGCACGGTCATCGTTGAACATGCCGGCAATCGGGCAGCTCGGGGTGCTGGCCAGGATGTGGAAGTCTTCCGGCATCTTGGTGACCTTGTCACCGTGGCTCATCCATACGTCGAGGCCGAACAGGCCATCGGCGTCGATATGGTCTTCGATGCCGTCGAGCAGGCGGCTCTTGCCGACCACGTCGACACGGGCGTAACCGAACTCACGCAGGTCGGAACCTTCAACCTTGCCGCCCAGTTGCTCGGCCATGGTCTGCATGCCATAGCAGATACCGAAGACTGGCACGCCCAGGTCAAACACCGCTTGCGGGCAGCGAGGGCTGTCGGCTTCGTGCACGGACTCGGGGCCGCCGGCGAGGATCACACCTTTTGGAGCGAATTCGCGAATGGCTTCCTCGTCCATGTCGAACGGATGCAGTTCGCAGTAAACACCGATTTCACGCACGCGGCGGGCGATCAGTTGGGTGTACTGGGAACCGAAGTCGAGGATCAGGATGCGGTGAGCGTGAATGTCGAGGGCCATGATTCAGTCTCGTCTAAGTAATTCAGAAACAGTCGTGATTCAGAAACAACTCGGGGCTGAATAGAACAGCCCCGGTTGCTTAACGATTTGCTTGAAGCCTCAACCTACGCGGTAGTTTGGCGCTTCTTTGGTGATCTGTACGTCGTGGACGTGGGACTCGGCCATGCC
>NZ_JBFTMK010000895.1:0-1172 GCF_056396965.1 Pseudomonas sp. 05N434 | reverse complement strand
CTGCCTTGATTCAATCGTCGCGCCGCCAGCCAGATACCCACGCCGTCATGCACCAGAACTTTCATCCGATTGGCGCGGCGATTGGCGAACAGATAAGCGCAGTGCGGCTTTGCCGCACCGAACACGGCAATGACCCGGGCTAACGYCGTTTCGGTGCCGGCTCGCATGTCCATCGGTTCGGTGGCGAGCCAGRTCGCATCGATTCGAATCACCGCAACAGGTCTCGCAGAAAGGAGGCACAGTCGGCTGCGCTTTCGGTCGGCCAGTTCACTTTGACGGTGCCACGCGCGTGCTGGATTTCAACGCAGATGCTCGATGACGCAGCCTGGGAATGCCCTCCGGCGAACTGCAAAGGTAGCGGAATGAAAGCAGGTTGCAGCTCCGTGACTTCGTTCGTTTGTACCCGAATCCATTTATGGACGAGGTTCGCGTTAAGGCTGTGGTGTTGCGCGACGTGGGCAATCGAGGCGCCGGGCTGAGCGCACTCTTGGACTACCTGGGCCTTGAATGATTTGGAATAGGATCGGCGTTGTGGCTGCATGGAAAGACCCGCTTAAAAGGCTAGAAATGGTGTCCACCTAAAATACGCGGACACCATCGCCCTTAATGCTCAAGTTCGGTAGGTGACTTGGCCGGACGGTTACTCCCCACCGACGAAATCCGGGCGTGAAACTGCTGAGTCTGGTGCGAAAAACTCATCGCGCTGAAGTCCGGGCATACGCTATCAGCCAGCTCTCCACGCATAGGGTCGATTACGGCGTACGCGCCCGGCAATCCCGTCTTGCGTAGTGTCATTGCCTTGGCAAGCAATGACTGGCGGGGCCATCTTGATGACCTAAGCCCGAACGTTTTAGATAACTGCGAGCACTCCACGAAACGCTTGTGCCTCTATCTCCACTAGACTAGAAGATGTACTGCCCTCATGCTCCAACAGGAATCGTTTTACGAGCTGAAATCCAAGGGAATAGCCTAACCATCTTGGAAGGTCAGATGCACCAAAGAACCACGCGTCGTGACCATAATCCTTGCGACTCCAGTAGCTTTCCGCCATTCCGATATGGCGTCGAATGTCAGACACATCGAGGCGCTCCCATGGTTCAGGTAAACCACCACAGATTTCCTGTGCAAAAGCGCCCGCCAGCCCCTCCGAAACAAGCGCTTCACCTAATGAT
>NZ_JBFTMK010000894.1:0-1172 GCF_056396965.1 Pseudomonas sp. 05N434 | reverse complement strand
AGTCATAGCCATCGAAAGCGATCTCGATCCCGTTGTCCTTCAATAAATGAATATGATTGATAATGGTTCTTTTTTCTTTGAGATTGAACGAAAGGAGCGAACTGCCATTAATGCTGGGGATTAGCTGTTGTTCATGCTTCTTGAGTGTCGTTTGAGCGTCGTTCAGTTCTCGGATGAACGCTTTATCCAATAACGCGGATTGGTTCATGGTCACGAATAATTTATTGGGTGTCTGTACGGATGGGGACGACGTGGCCTCGATCTGTGAAAGGGCATTTAATTGGATCCGCATCAGTACTTCACGATAAATCGCCAGTGGGTGATCGGGATGCAATGGCTGATACCCCTTGTTCAGAGGTGTCTGTTGTTTGGTCGCCTTGGCATAAATCTCACTGCCGAACAATTCATCGTTTCGCTTGAGGATTGATTGCCTGAAGAAAACCAATGCGAAGTTATCTTGCACGGTATATTGCCTGCTGGACTCCATTGTTTAGTCCCTTTAAGAATGAAAGTTTGCTTGCTTTACTGAGACGACCCCTCGAAGCAATCGATAGCCATAACCGCGAACACTATGAATGATGTTAATGCCGAAGTGCTTTTTGATTTTGTTTCGAAGGCGGCTTATGGATTTCTCCAGAACACGCGAGTCATAGAGTTTGATATTCAAACCCATGGATTCGGCCATGGAGTCATGGTGCAGGATATTACCTTCTGCATTGATAAGCGCATCCAGGGCTTTCATTTCCTGATAAGCCAGATCCAGTTTGAGCTCATCGTTGTATAAGTGCAGGCATGTTTGGTCCAAGGTCAACTTAATGGCAGGCTGCCATTCAGGTGTTTCGAGCAACTCTGAAATTAACCTGGCTTTTTCATCCTGGTCGTTAGGTACATTGATACAATGATCTGCACCGGCCAGGTAACATTCAATTTTGGTTTGCGGAGCGCGAAAATTGATTGCAACGATAATGGACAGTTCTGTTGGGCTCGTACGTAATTTCTTGATGAGCGCCAGGCAGTCATTAAGAATGGAAGGGCTTTCAATGTCGATTAGTACGGCATCGTGGGCTTGAGCTTCGCTATCTGGATTTAATGGGTTTGTGTAATCTAATGTATATATATGCGTRAGATTGGGTGCAAATAACTGTCGAAGTTTCTCTGCCGAGCGCCAAGTG
>NZ_JBFTMK010000893.1:0-1172 GCF_056396965.1 Pseudomonas sp. 05N434 | reverse complement strand
CGCCACAGGTAAGTGCACAGCATGCAATACAACCACCCCGGATTTTCGTGGGGGGTTTGGGGGGGCCGTTGGCCCTTGACTGTTGGTTAAACATGGAGAGATCAGGATGGTATTTTCATCCAACGTGTTCCTGTTTCTGTTCTTGCCGATCTTTCTCGGCTTGTACTACTTGAGCGGGCAACGCTATCGCAACTTGCTGCTGCTGATCGCCAGCTACGTGTTCTACGCCTGGTGGCGTGTGGACTTCCTTGCGTTGTTCGCAGCCGTCACGCTGTGGAACTACTGGATCGGCCTGAAAGTTGGCGCCGCCGGTGTCCGGACCAAACCGGCCCAGCGCTGGCTGCTGCTCGGCGTCGCGGTGGACTTGTGCATCCTGGGCTACTTCAAGTACGCCAACTTCGGCGTGGAGAGCATCAACGCGATGATGACCTCGGTCGGTCTGTCGCCGTTCATCCTGACCCACGTACTGTTGCCGATCGGGATCTCGTTCTACATCTTCGAGTCCATCAGCTACATCATCGACGTTTACCGCGGCGATACCCCGGCCACCCGCAACCTGATCGACTTTGCCGCATTCGTAGCGATCTTCCCGCACTTGATCGCGGGCCCCGTGCTGCGTTTCCGCGACCTGGCCGACCAGTTCAACAACCGCACCCACACCCTCGACAAGTTCTCCGAAGGTGCCACGCGGTTCATGCAGGGTTTCATCAAGAAGGTGTTCATCGCCGACACCCTGGCGGTGGTCGCCGACCATTGCTTCGCCTTGCAGAACCCGACCACGGGCGATGCCTGGCTCGGCGCCCTGGCCTACACCGCACAGCTGTACTTCGACTTCTCCGGCTACAGCGACATGGCGATTGGCCTGGGCTTGATGATGGGTTTCCGCTTCATGGAAAACTTCAAACAGCCGTACGTCAGCCAGTCGATCACCGAGTTCTGGCGGCGCTGGCACATCAGCCTCTCCACCTGGCTGCGTGATTACCTGTACATCACCCTCGGCGGTAACCGTAAAGGCACGCTGATGACCTATCGCAACCTGTTCCTGACCATGCTGCTCGGTGGTCTGTGGCACGGCGCGAACATCACCTACATCGTCTGGGGCGCCTGGCACGGCATGTGGCTGGCAATCGAAAAAGCCATCGGCCTGAACACTTCGCCGCGCAGCTTCAACC
>NZ_JBFTMK010000892.1:0-1181 GCF_056396965.1 Pseudomonas sp. 05N434 | reverse complement strand
ATACCGACCGGGTCAAAGGCATTCTGCAACAGGTCGTGTCCCAATATCCGGGCACTTCCGCCGCTCAGCTGGCGCAACGGGACTTGCAGCGCATGTAAGCCTGTTTAGCCCGTTTTGAAGAAACCCGCGCTTGTCGCGGGTTTTTTCGTTAGAATTCATGCCCTTTTTATGAAACACGCTTTTTGGGATCTGCGCGTTGGCGGGGTTCCTTGAAGTGCCTGACGGAGGCGGACAGCCTGTTTAGCTGTTACGCCCGTGGCGACTATGCAAGACACATTGAGAATCACCGAAGTTTTCTACTCGTTGCAGGGTGAAACGCGGACTGCCGGGCTGCCCACTGTTTTTGTGCGCCTGACCGGTTGCCCATTGCGTTGCCAATACTGCGACAGCGCCTACGCGTTCACTGGCGGCACCCTCCGCACGCTCGACGACATCCTCGAGCAAGTGGCCGGTTTTCGCCCACGTTACGTCTGCGTCACGGGCGGTGAGCCCTTGGCGCAACCCAATGCCATTCCCTTGCTCAAGCAGTTGTGTGACGCCGGTTACGAAGTGTCGCTGGAAACCAGCGGCGCGCTGGACATCTCGGCGGTCGATCCACGGGTCAGTCGCGTCGTCGACCTGAAAACCCCGGGTTCGAAAGAAGCCCACCGCAACCGCTACGAGAACATCGAACTGCTCACGCCCAACGATCAGGTGAAGTTTGTCATCTGCTCGCGGGAAGACTATGACTGGGCCGTGTCCAAGCTGATTCAATACGGTTTGAACGAGCGTGCCGGCGAAGTCCTGTTCTCGCCGAGCCACCATGACCTGAATGCACGTGATCTGGCGGACTGGGTGGTGGCGGACAATCTGCCTGTGCGTCTGCAATTGCAGCTGCATAAATATCTTTGGAATGACGAGCCGGGGCGCTGAAATGACTGAACAACTGAACACTGCTGAAAAACGTGCGGTCATCCTGCTGTCCGGCGGCCTGGACTCGGCGACGGTCGTGGCCATGGCCCGTGCCGAAGGCTACAGCTGCTACACCATGAGCTTCGATTACGGTCAGCGCCACCGTGCCGAACTGCAGGCCGCCGAGCGTGTTGCCCGCGACTTGGGTGTGATCGAGCACAAGGTGATCGGCCTGAACCTGAACGGTATCGGCGGCTCGGCCCTGACCGACAGTTCCATCGACGTACCGG
>NZ_JBFTMK010000891.1:0-1185 GCF_056396965.1 Pseudomonas sp. 05N434 | reverse complement strand
CGGCAACACCGAAGGGGAATTCGGGGTGACGAACTTGTTGTCGTGGGTGATCCCGAAGAAGTTGGCCGAGCCGACTTCTTCGATTTTGGTGTGGGTCATCGGGTCCAGGTAGATGGCGTCGGCGAAGTGCGCCTTCTTGGCCTGGGAGCCTGGCATCAGGCTGGCGGCGTAGTTGCCACCGACCTTGGCCGCGCCGGTGCCTTGTGGAGCGGCACGGTCGTAGCTGGAGATCTGGAAGTTGTGTGGGGTCAGGCCGCCCTTGAAGTAGGCGCCGACCGGGATGCAGAAGATCGAGAAGATGAACTCGGGTGCGGTACGCACGCCGATGTTGTCACCCACGCCGATCACGAACGGACGCAGGTACAGCGCGCCGCCGGTGCCGTAAGGCGGAATGAAACGCTCGTTGGCGCGGACCACGTCCTTGCACGCTTCGATGAACTGTTCGGTGGACACTTGCGGCATCAGCAGGCGCGCGCAGCTGCGTTGCATGCGGGCGGCGTTCTGGTCCGGGCGGAACAGGTTGATCGAACCGTCCTTGCAACGGTAGGCCTTCAGGCCTTCGAAGCACTGCTGGCCATAGTGAAGGGCAGTCGAGCCTTCGCTGATGTGCAGCACGTTGTCTTCGGTCAGGGTGCCTTTGTCCCACTCGCCATTACGCCAGTGCGACAGATAGCGCTTGTCTGTCTTGATGTAGTCAAAACCCAGCTTGTCCCAATTGATGCTTTCGTTACCCATGACACCCTCTATCACTTAACAACCGTCGAAACGGTTCAAGGCTTCTGACATTTTTCTGGATGGGGACAACAATACTTCATTCCGGGCCTAAATCGCAGCCCGGACTATCGGGTGATTGGCAGATTTCTTAGCCAGCTCATGAAACTTGTCGCCGATCTTTCATCATTCGAAACCCTGTGGCGAGGGAGCTTGCTCCCGTTCCGGTGCGCAGCACTGGTAAAACCGAACACTGCGGTGTATCAGGCAAATCGCAGTGACGCGGTTGGGGCCGCTTCGCAGCCCAGCGGGAGCAAGCTCCCTCGCCACAGTTGAGCGGTTACAAATGCAGCGCGTGACCCAACGCACGCAACGCCGCTTCCTGCACCGCCTCGCCGAGCGTCGGATGCGCGTGGATGGTGCCAGCGATGTCTTCCAGCCGCGCGCCCATTTCCAGGCTCTGACCGAACGCGC
>NZ_JBFTMK010000890.1:0-1192 GCF_056396965.1 Pseudomonas sp. 05N434 | reverse complement strand
TTTTTCTTGCCCACACAGAAATCGACTTTAATTTCTGCGTTCAAATAGATTTGCATCTGGAAGGCCTGGCGAACAACTTGATTACGCCTGTTGTTGCAGTTCTAGCTGATAAGCGATGTGTGCGGGTTGATGAGCGTCCCGTCATCGTGGTTAAGCTCAATGAGTACGACGAAGACATCGTTGATTCAATTCGCAAGCTACGTGAGCGATTGAATGAACTGTGTGACGGCGTGTACCTGATTGCTCAGTTTGGTTTTGCGGGTTCGGAAGAGTTGGCGCAGGACCTGGATGGTTTGTGTGACGCCGTGCTTGATCTTTCTGCAGATCCTGTACCGGGCGAAACTGGCGTATTTACACCGCAAAACAAGAATGGAATAGATACCGTTCCGTATAACCTTGTTGCTTCGCAAGGGATCGTACGAGCGCAGAAAACACATCTTCGTACTACTCCGGTTTTCCACGCTATTTCATTGGGGCGTGATGAAACTGCGCTTAAGCAATATTCTCCTCTTGTGTATTCGCGCTTTCACATTCGTGACTATGGACGTTGGCTTGACGCGGCGATCAGGGGCGCGAGAAAGGCGCTCCCCGAGGATCGCCGTCTACTGTTCGTGAATGCCTGGAACAATTGGCAGGAAGGACTTTTCCTTGAGCCAGACAGTATCACCGGTTTTGGTCGGTTGAACGAAACAACACGCGCTTTGCTGGATATTGATTCCAGTATCGTTATGCCAAAAGTTTCGGTAATTGTTCCAAACTATAATCATGAGAGCTACCTTGCTCGTCGGCTGGATAGTATTTATGGGCAGACTTACAAGAATATAGAAGTTATCCTGATGGATGACTGTTCGACTGATGATAGCCGTTCGGTGTTAACTGGTTATGCGGAAAAGTACCCTGATATAACGCGCTTGTTGTTCAATGAGACGAATTCGGGTGGCGTTTTTCATCAGTGGGCTAAGGGGATCAAGGCGGCCAAAGGTGATCTGGTATGGGTCGCTGAAAGCGATGATTACTGTGATGAGCGTTTCCTGGAGGCGCTTGTTAGTTGTTTTGATGATGAAGCGGTCATGCTTGCGTACTCGAAATGTGAGTTCGTAACGACCGACGAAGTTGTGATGCCGGACCAGTTCCTTAACTATGTAAGTGATCTGGAGTGTGCGAATAAATGGGCGGGTTCCTATGTAAGCAC
>NZ_JBFTMK010000889.1:0-1197 GCF_056396965.1 Pseudomonas sp. 05N434 | reverse complement strand
GCGCATGACGGCGCGGTACATGCCAAAGCGCACGAAAAGGGGAATGGCAATAATCGACGCACTGACGAACAGCCAGAAATGCGACTTTAGCGGATTGTACATGTCGTCGATGCCGAGGCGGACGATAAAGGCCAGCCACAAAGCGACCCACACCAAAACCACATCGGTGGCGACCTGTATCAGTCTTTTTTGCCTACGAGGCAAACCCAGCAAAACTCTCCGTACTTTATCCATTCAAACTTTCGAGCACGCAGCCCCCCCCCTTTTTACGCGGTCGTTGATCAGCATTGTAACCTCAATGAGGACGAGATCACCCAATACTTGCAAATGGCAGGGTCCAGGAAGGAGCATTTAACTGAAAGCGCCGCTATAATTCACCCCTCTGACCGGCCTGCCCGACAGACAACGCACGGACGCGAAACTCGCTTGAAAACCACGAAACGTTGCTGCCGCGACACTGCTCGTCGGCAACCATTGGCTAATCGCTCCGCCCGCTTCCGAGCAGGCGATTTATTGGAGCCTGACGATCAGACGCCGTGACTTAAACCCAAAATGCGTTTCTGGGGTGAGGGAAATTTCTTGGGAGTTCACCTCTGACCGTGGGATGATAGAAAAAGTGCGAATCATCTGACAGAGACTTTATTTATGATCGCTAGCACACCTAGCCCGCTCGACACAAGCGCTTATTTTTTAACGAATAGCCCAAGCTTGGCATGATAGCGAGCGCGCGCCATACGAAATAGCTGCAGACTTTATGCTCCCTCCTTGCAACAGAGGGAGGCACTCTACGTGGAGCACATCCCGCGATCGCAAAAAACTGGAAACCAGACGGGATGGAAAAAGTGACACTCCCCCCTCCTACAAGATTACAATCATTGACTGTTTTGACAACCCGGTGTTTCGAATGCTAAACAACTCAATTACCGCCGCCATGGCAGATATAGCGACAGCTGTAAAGCGCTATTCTCTGGTAGGCATGCTCGGATGGCAGGATGTACGTCAACGGTATAGGCGCTCTGCTGTCGGACCGTTTTGGCTAACCATCAGCATGGGCGTTATGATTGGTACCATTGGCCTCGTATTTGGCCAAATATTTAACTCCCCCATGAAAGACTTTCTGCCATTTCTTGCAGCAGGTATGATTCTCTGGAGTTTTATTTCTACCTGCGTGTTAGAGGGCTGCACCAGCCTCATCGC
>NZ_JBFTMK010000888.1:0-1199 GCF_056396965.1 Pseudomonas sp. 05N434 | reverse complement strand
GGGCAACGCCCCCGGCCATGCACAGTGCGGTCTCGCCAGTGAGCTCACGGGCGGTCTTGGCCAGGCGCGAAACGACGATCTCCGTGACTTTCTGCACCGATGCGGCCAAATCGAACTCGCGACCGGTAAGGGGGGCCTCGGGCAAGCGCCGGGGGCCACCGAACAGCTGCTCAAAGGCATCGCCCGTCATGACCTGGCCTTTAATGAACTCAAACTTGGTCCAGTCGAGCCTGAAGCTGCCATCGGGCTTCACATCGATCAGATGCGAGAGGATCGTGTCGACGTAATGAGGCTTGCCATATGGCGCAAGTCCCATGAGTTTGTATTCGCCGGAGTCCACCTTGAAGCCGCAGAAATAGGTGAAGGCCGAATAAAGCAGGCCCAGCGAATGGGGAAAGGACAACTCGGCAACCAGCTTGATACCTTCTGGCCTGCCGTGCCAGATGGTGGTCGTCGCCCACTCGCCGACACTGTCGATACACAGGATCGCGGCGCTCTCGAAAGGACTGGGGAAAAATGCCGATGCGGCGTGGGACTCGTGGTGACCATGCACTTCGATTCGGCGACCGTCCCGGTCTCCCATCGCTCTGAGATGACGCACGACCTCACGGTCCATCCGGCGCTTGGTTGATAGCCATTCGCCAAGCACCGGTGCGTAGGTGCGCGCTGCCGAAAACCCGGCCACGGCGGCCGTCGAGAGTACCCGACGGAACTTCAGTGCCGGGTCTTCGTAATAGGCGACATGGTCGACATCGGCCAGGTTTATACCTGCGTTCCTCAGGACGTACTCGATGGCCTTGCGTGGAAAACCCGGGTCATGCCGTATCCGGCTGAAACGCTCTTCCTGGGCCGCGGCGACGATCTTGCCGTCCACTACCAGACTGGCCGCGCTGTCGTGATAAAAGGCAGAGATGCCAAGCGTAATCGTCATAGCAGCGACCTCACTTTTTCGCGAAACTTATCCAGCATTGTTTGCTCCCTGGGTGGATTGAGCGCGACGAATCCATTACGGACGCGCGCCCAGAGTTCATCACGGTCACTACGAGAAAAAGCACAAAGGTAGGTATCCAGACTCGCGGCAGCCCATGCCGTATGCCCGGTGGAGATGTTGTCGATGGAGTTGTGCAGATCGACGAACATCGTCGGATAGCCGTAGGCAACCAACGCCTTGTGGGTACGCCGATAACCGCCCCCTACTC
>NZ_JBFTMK010000887.1:0-1203 GCF_056396965.1 Pseudomonas sp. 05N434 | reverse complement strand
GCCGATGGTAGTGTGGGGTTTCCCCATGTGAGAGTAGGTCATCGTCAAGATTAAATTCCGAAACCCCTATCTGCGTATGCAGGTAGGGGTTTTGTTTTGTCCGCAGGAAAGTTTCTTCAGCCTGGATCATGGCTATATCTTTTTTATCGAATATCGCAGTATATGAAAATATATAGCGAGAATTCGTACAAAAGGAATGATCGATGACAGCGGCCCTGAGCGGTAAAGAAGCAGTAGGCGAGCATTACACGTTGGAAACGATGCGCCATGCGCAGCAGATGACCTGGAAGGCTATCGAACAGATTGCCCGGGTTATTTCTCCCGGCATGCGCGAGTCCGAAGCCCAGTCACTGGGTAAACAGGTTCTGTCGGAACTTGGCATGGATCGCATCTGGCACCCGCTGCTGATCCGCTTTGGCGCCAATACRCTCAAGACGTTCAAACAGCGCTCCGATGGCGATCCTGTGCTGGGTGACGAAGATATTTTCTTCGTCGACATGGGCGCGGTCTGGCAAGGGCACGAAGGTGATGCAGGGGCGACGTTCACCACCGGTTCCGACCCGGAAATGATCGCCTGTGCTGCGGCCTCCCGGGAGCTTTTCAATCGGGTCGAAGGCTTTTGGCGCAGCGAGCGGGTTTCCGGCATGGAGCTTTACCGCTATGCGGCCGACCAGGCGCAAGCCATGGGGTGGAAGCTCAACCTGGACATCAAGGGCCACAGAGTCAGCGATTTCCCTCATGCCATTCACCGTGGTGGCGACCTCGGGGATTTAGACAAGTGCCCAACGACCGGCCTGTGGATTCTGGAAATCCAGATCGCCCACCCTGAGCGCCCTTTCGGAGGGTTCTACGAAGACTTGCTTATCTGATCAAGGAAACCTCATGCCAAACCAAACAGAGCAACCGGTTCTGCTGTTCTCCTACGGTACTTTGCAGGACCGGGCCGTTCAGCTGTCCACCTTCGGGCGCGAGTTGAAAGGGCGCCTGGACAGCCTGCCAGGTTACAAGCAGAACCTGGTCGAGATAACCGATCCGGCGGTGTTGGCGGCGAGTGGGAAAAGCCATCATCCGATCGTGCAGGAGAGTGGCGACCTGTCGGACGAGATCGCCGGCACTGTTTTCGAGATCACGGCCCAAGAGCTGGTCGCGGCCGACGAATACGAGGTGGCGGACTACAAACGCGTCAGTGTGACCCTCAAGTCC
>NZ_JBFTMK010000886.1:0-1205 GCF_056396965.1 Pseudomonas sp. 05N434 | reverse complement strand
CAGTACCAGAATGCCCACCCCGACCAGAAACGTCAGGCTGGTGGCGAGCCAAAACGCCAGGAACAGTTTCCAGAACAGCCGACTGGGTTTCATCATTCGGCGATCAACAGATAACCGAGGCCACGCACGCTCTGAATCCAGGCCTTGGCGTCAGGGCGCGGACCGAGCTTCTGGCGAATGCTGCTGATGTGCACGTCGATGCGCCGGTCGTAGCGGGTCAAGGGACAGCCCAAGGCATTGAGCGACAGGTCCTGTTTGCTCACCACCTGCCCGGCACAGCGGGCCAGTTCTTCGAGCAGGCTGAACTCGGTGCTGGTCACCCCCAGCTCGCCCCCCTGCCACTGGGCCTGGCGCTTGCCGGGCCACAAGACCAGCGGGCCGGTCCTGATCACTTCGGTGGTGGGCTGATCCGCCGGCTGCACCCGACGCATGATTGCCCGCAAACGCGCCACCAGTTCCCCCGGTGAACTGGGTTTAGGCACATAGTCATCGGCCCCCAGTTCCAGGCCGGTGATCTTGTCGATGTTATCGCCACGGGCCGTGAGCAACACCACCGGTACCTGGCTCACGGCGCGAATGCGCCTGAGCACCTCGATACCCGACAGGCGTGGCAGCATCACGTCCAGCACCACAATGCTGTAGCGCCCGGACAGTGCTTGAATCTCACCCTCCTCGCCCGTGTGCACGGCGGTCGCCTCGAAGCCTTCACGCTCCAGGTATTGGCTGAGCATTCCAGTCAGTTCCTGGTCATCGTCGACGAGCAATACAGAGATCATGGCGGGCTCTTGAGTGGGGGCCGCGCATTATCGCCCTTGCGCTGCACAGCGTCATCGCCCCGGGCAAACCTTTACCTAACTTGACACTTGGTTAACCGCACCAAACGCACCGAGCTTTTATGCTTCACCTCCACCAGCCTGCTCGCTTCGCGGTAACTCGTCTTGCTGTGAGATATCCGCGCCCGCCTACGCTGCTTGTCGATGTGTTCTGGATAAGATCTTGATGAATTTTTCGCGCCTGCTCTGCTCGGCTGCACTATTGCTCAACGCCACATTTGCGCACGCCCAAGGCTTCAAAATTTCCGATATTCGCATTAATGGCCTGCAACGGGTTTCCGCCGGCAGCGTGTTCGGTGCATTGCCGTTGAACGTCGGTGATGAAGCGGATGATCGTCGTTTGGTGGAGTCCACCCGTGCGTTGTTCAAGAC
>NZ_JBFTMK010000885.1:0-1206 GCF_056396965.1 Pseudomonas sp. 05N434 | reverse complement strand
GAGTTAATATGTAGTATGCAATGAGGGTTCCGGAAAACTCCCAAGGCAGAAGCCATGCAGCCCCGGAAAAAGCGCCAACCAATAATACGGGAAAGAGCTGTAGCCCGGACTTGATCGACAATCGTCCAGCGGCAAATGGACGATGTCGTTTGGAGTGATGATGCCGGTCATCGGCGAGATCCAACAAGTCATTAAGTAGATAGACGCTAGAGGCACATAGTCCAAAAAACAGAAAGGCCAATACTCCCTGCCATAGGAGCATGGGGTTGGTCAGTTGATGCGCCGCCATTAGAGGCACGAAAATCAGCGCATTCTTCATCCACTGGTGCAGCCGCAACGCCTTCAACCAGTCCTTCGCCCTGGAAGGATTGGAGTGAATCACCTGTTCGACATTGCCCTGTGCCCGAGCGCCACGCTCAACACCGGATTCCGGATTGACCACATAAGCCTTCCGGGCAACCGCCCAAACTGGGACGTCGTCATGAGAGTTACCCACGTAATCAAAGCCCTGCTCACTATAGTGCTCGACCAACAGATCGCGTTTACGATGGGCCGACAGGTTTCGCTTGCTGTCAGAGGCTAGCACCAGGTCAAACAATTGAAGATGTTCAGCAATGCGTTCGGCCAGGCTGTAATGGCTGGCTGTCGCCAGCACTACGGTCCGACCGGTACGCCGCTCGACTTCAATTAGTTCAATGACTGCAGGATCGAAAGGCAGGACACTGACGTCAATATGGGTGGCATGGGCGAGGCCTTCCTTTAAAGCCACCTTGCCTTTGGTCAACCAAATAAAGGGTTTAAACAGGCTCAATGGCTTATGCCGAACAAAAGCCATACCTGTTTCCAGCAGCAGATCGGAGCGCAGCAGGGTACCGTCGAGATCGACAATAAGCGGAATAGTGGGAGATGTAATTTGGACAGTCACAAGAGCTCTTCCTGAATATTGGCGACTCAAACAAAAACAAAATAAGATCAGGAAAACAACGGAGATCTTAGCAAAGGCTACTAAAAGGCCGTCAGGCTTTAATTTGCGCGAAATGGTACCACGGTTGACACATGGATTCACGGGAAGTGGCTAATAAATTGACTGACAGGGCATGCGGTGATGAGGGTGATCACAGAGTCGTAACGCAGCCGATCCCTGACCTGGTCAACTTGATTCGATCCCCGCACAAAGAGTGAGGTGCGTCAGTAACCCCCGAGAAT
>NZ_JBFTMK010000884.1:0-1208 GCF_056396965.1 Pseudomonas sp. 05N434 | reverse complement strand
GCTTCACCCAGCTCGGAACGCAAGCGGCCGCCGTCAAAAATCGGCAATGTAATCGCAGGTCCCACGCTGTAGTTGAGCTTCTTGCCGGTCAGGAACTCCAGCGCACCGCCGCCAGTGGCCATGTAACCGAGGCTGCCGACCAGATCGACGTTGGGGTAGAAGCCTGCGTGAGCGACATCGATGCCCCGCGCCTGGGCCGCCACTTGCCAGCGACTGGCAACCACGTCCGGGCGTTGACCGAGCAATTGCGCCGGCAGCGACGACGGTAACTTCAGCGCCGCCCCCAACGACAACGTCGGCCGTTGCAACTGCGCGCCCTCCCCCGGGCCCTTACCGGCCAAGGCTGCGAGCTGATTACGGCTGAGGGCGATTTCTTCGTCCAGCGCATCGAGTTGGCGATGGGTTTCCGGTAGCGGCGTTTCGGCCTGGCTGACTTCGAAGTGCGTGCCGATGCCACCGTCCAGGCGTTTTTGCGCCAGGTCGAGGATTTGTTGTTGCTGCTTCAAGGTGGCCGCGACGATGTCCCGTTGCGCGTAATGCAACGAGAGTTCGATGTAGGCGCGCACGATGTTGTTCTGCAATTCGAGCTGGGCCTGCCGTGCTTCGGCAGCGCTCATGTGCGCCATGTCCACCGCTCGCTCGGTGGCGTTGCTTTCGCGCCCCCAGAGGTCGAGGGCATAGCTGAAGCCCAGCGCGGCGTTGTTGTCCCAAGTGGTGGTGTTGGCCAACTCACCGGGGCCGTAGAACTGATCGGTGGGCCAGTTGTGGCGTTTGAGGGTCGACTGGCCATTGATCTGCAGCGACTCGGCGGACTCGGCAATACCCGCCATGGACCGGGCCTGACGCACCCGCGCGGCGGCCATGGCCATGTTCGGACTGTCTTGCAGGGCGAGGGAGATCCAGCGGTTCAGTTGCGGGTCGCCGTAGGCCTGCCACCATTGGGCGGTGGGCCAGTGAGCGTCCCGGGCGGCGCTCTGGATGGCTTCGTCGGTGGCCAGTGAATTGGCCTCCAGTGCCTTGCCTTGTGGGGCAATACCGCCGGTTCCGATGCAGCCGCTGATTGCCAGGGTTAAAGCCAAAACACTGAGCGTCTTGAGCGCTCTGTTGATGCGACGCGGCACTGCTGCAAATTCCTGAAAGGGGGGAGAGTCACGAGATCCTGTAGGAGCCGGCTTGCTGGCGATGGGAACGCCGCGGTCTATCTGAAG
>NZ_JBFTMK010000883.1:0-1210 GCF_056396965.1 Pseudomonas sp. 05N434 | reverse complement strand
CTACGGGGTAGGGGATCACCGCCTGGGCCGTTTGCAGTTTGCCCAGTGTTTCACGCACCACTTCCTTGGCCAGGCAAGCGCATTTGCCACATTGGCCGGCTACGCCGGTAGCCAGACGGACTTCCTTGTAGCTGCAGCAACCTTCATAGATTGCATCGCGGATTTGACCGTCGGTGACGCCGGTGCAGAGGCAGACATACATAAGTGAGAACCGTCGCTGGTTGTGACTCAATTGCGATGGATCTTAATGTTAACGAGAATGRTTGTCAAAGTGGTTTCTGAAGGCTTTTCGTCATAAGGGCCTTTGACTGACGAACGGTTTCCTCTCGCGCCTTGCGAAAAAAAATAGCAGCGGCCATTTTGCCCGCCAGAAAAAAACCGCTAAGGACAGGCGAAAAACGCGGTGTATGATGGTCGGCCTTTTGCGAAGGAGGTTCGTGTCACAGGGCTGTCGCCTGAGGGTGACAGGCTGGCATGAGCCCTGTTCTTCAACGTTATTACACCAGGAGATATCCAATGAGCGTACTCGTAGGCAAACAAGCCCCTGACTTCACCGTACCGGCCGTACTCGGCAATGGCGAAATCGTAGACAGCTTCACCCTGTCCTCGGCCATCAAAGGCAAATACGGCCTGGTGTTCTTCTACCCACTGGACTTCACCTTCGTTTGCCCGTCCGAGCTGATCGCTCTGGACAACCGCATGGCTGACTTCAAGGCACGCAACGTTGAAGTGGTCGCCGTTTCGATCGACTCGCACTTCACCCACAACGCGTGGCGCAACACCCCGGTGAACAATGGCGGTATCGGCCAGGTTCGTTACACCATGGCTGCTGACATCAAGCAGGAAATCATGAAGGCTTACGACGTTCAGTCCGCTGACGGCGTGGCTTTCCGTGGTGCGTTCCTGATCGACGACAAAGGCGTTGTCCGCTCGCAGATCGTCAACGACCTGCCGCTGGGCCGTAACATGGAAGAGCTGATCCGTCTGGTTGATGCTCTGCAATTCCACGAAGAGCACGGCGAAGTTTGCCCTGCCAACTGGAAAAAAGGCGACAAAGGCATGAACGCTTCGCCAGAAGGCGTTGCGGCTTACCTGACCGAGCACGCTGCTGCGCTGTAAGCCAGGCGTCCGGCAATAAAAAACCGGCCTCACTGAGGCCGGTTTTTTTATGGGCGGGATAAACCGGCGACCAGCCTCAGTCGTTGTAGTC
>NZ_JBFTMK010000882.1:0-1211 GCF_056396965.1 Pseudomonas sp. 05N434 | reverse complement strand
ATGCGGCGTTGCGATGTTCGCTTACTTCGTCTGGGGTGTGCAGATTCTCTGGGGTATCTGATCCATGGCTAACATTCCAACGATTTCTTTCGACGCCATCATTATTGGTGGCGGCGGTGCCGGCATGCGCGCAGCGCTGCAACTGGCACAAGGCGGTCACAAGACTGCCGTGATCACCAAGGTTTTCCCGACTCGTTCGCACACCGTATCGGCCCAGGGCGGCATCACTTGCGCCATTGCGTCTGCGGATCCGAACGATGACTGGCGCTGGCACATGTWCGAYACCGTCAAGGGTTCCGACTACATCGGTGACCAGGACGCTATCGAATACATGTGTCAGGAAGGTCCGGCCGCAGTTTTCGAACTGGACCACATGGGCCTGCCGTTCTCCCGTACCGAAACCGGTCGCATCTACCAGCGTCCGTTCGGCGGTCAGTCCAAGGACTACGGCAAGGGCGGCCAGGCTGCACGTACCTGCGCGGCGTCCGACCGTACCGGTCACGCGCTGCTGCACACCCTTTATCAGGGCAACCTGAAAGCCGGCACCACGTTCCTGAACGAATACTACGCTGTCGATCTGGTAAAGAACGGTCAAGGCGAGTTCGTCGGTGTGATCGCGATCTGCATCGAAACCGGTGAAACCACCTACATCCGTGCCAAGGCCACCGTACTGGCCACCGGCGGTGCAGGTCGTATCTACGCTTCGACCACCAACGCCCTGATCAACACCGGTGACGGCGTTGGCATGGCGCTGCGTGCCGGCGTACCGGTACAAGACATCGAAATGTGGCAGTTCCACCCGACCGGCATCGCCGGCGCCGGTGTACTGGTAACCGAAGGTTGCCGTGGTGAAGGTGGTTACCTGATCAACAAGCACGGCGAGCGTTTCATGGAGCGTTATGCTCCGAACGCCAAAGACCTTGCCGGTCGTGACGTGGTTGCCCGTTCGATGGTTAAGGAAATCATCGCCGGCAACGGTTGCGGTCCGAATGGCGACCACGTAATGCTCAAGCTCGACCACTTGGGCGAGGAAGTGCTGCACAGCCGTCTGCCAGGCATCTGCGAACTGTCCAAGACTTTCGCGCACGTTGACCCGGTCGTCGCTCCGGTTCCGGTTGTTCCGACTTGCCACTATATGATGGGCGGCGTTGCCACCAACATTCATGGCCAGGCGATCACTCAGGACGCCGAAGGCAAGGACACCATCATTC
>NZ_JBFTMK010000881.1:0-2009 GCF_056396965.1 Pseudomonas sp. 05N434 | reverse complement strand
GGACGAGATCGCCGTTTGCAACCTGGGCTCGATCAACCTGCCGAACCACCACATCGTCGACGGCAAGCTGGACACCGCCAAGCTGCAACGCACCGTGAACACCGCCGTGCGCATGCTCGATAACGTGATCGACAACTACTACTCGGTGCCGCAAGCGAAGAACTCCAACTTCAAGCACCGTCCGGTCGGTCTGGGCATCATGGGCTTCCAGGACGCTCTGTACCTGCAGCACATCCCTTACGGTTCCGACGCTGCCGTCGAATTCGCCGACAAGTCGATGGAAGCGGTCAGCTACTACGCGATCCAGGCTTCCTGCGACCTGGCTGACGAGCGTGGCGCCTACGAGACGTTCCAGGGTTCGCTGTGGTCCAAAGGCATCCTGCCGCTGGATTCGCAACAGATCCTGATCGAGCAGCGTGGCCAGAAGTACATCGACGTTGACCTGAACGAAACCCTGGACTGGGCACCGGTTCGCGCCCGTGTGCAGAAAGGCATTCGTAACTCCAACATCATGGCCATCGCACCGACCGCAACCATCGCCAACATCACCGGCGTGTCGCAGTCGATCGAACCGACCTACCAGAACCTCTATGTGAAATCGAACCTGTCGGGCGAATTCACCGTGATCAACCCGTACCTGGTTCGCGACCTGAAGGCTCGCGGCCTGTGGGACTCGGTCATGATCAACGACCTGAAGTACTACGACGGTTCGGTGCAGCAGATCGAGCGCATCCCGCAAGAACTCAAAGAGCTCTACGCGACGGCCTTCGAAGTGGACACCAAGTGGATCGTCGACGCCGCCAGCCGTCGTCAGAAGTGGATCGACCAGGCTCAGTCGCTGAACCTGTACATCGCCGGCGCTTCGGGCAAAAAACTGGACGTGACCTACCGCATGGCCTGGTACCGTGGTCTGAAAACCACTTACTACCTCCGTGCCCTGGCCGCAACCAGCACCGAGAAGTCGACCATCAACACCGGTAAGCTGAACGCTGTTTCCAGCGGCGGCAACCACGGTGACGACTCGGTCCTGGCAGCCCCAGCCGGTCCAGCTCCAGTGCCGAAGGCCTGCGCCATCGACGAGCCGGATTGCGAAGCTTGCCAATAAGCTGAGCCGGTAGGCGCTCCAGGCGTAATACCTGAAAAACCGCAGTGCATTCTTCGCGGGCAAGCCTCGCTCCTACAGAATGAAAAAACCCCTCTTGCGAGGGGTTTCTTATGCAGCACTATCAAGCATCAAGTCATCTGAATGATGGTCTGCATGATGGTGCTCTGGGTGGAGATGGTCTTGGCGTTCGCCTGGTAGTTGCTCTGCGCCTTGATCAAATCAACCAGTTCGTTGGTCAGGTTGACGTTGGACTCTTCCAGCGAGTTGGACACGACCGAACCCAGGGTACCGGTCTTCGGCGCATCGACACCGGCCACACCGGAGGCGAAGGTTTCTTTCCAGCGCGTACCGCCAATTGGCTGCAAGCCTTGCTCGTTGGCGAAGCTCGCCACAGCCACCTGGCCGATGGCCTTGGTTTGCTGGTTGCTGAAGTTGGCGGTCATGACGCCGCTGGCGTCGATGGTCAGGCTGGAGATCTGGCCGGTGGCGTAGCCGTCCTGGTATTGGGCGGTACGGGCGGTTGGCGAGTTGTAAGAAGTGGTCAGCGCCATGTTGAACGCGATACCGCCAGTGGCAGCGACGGAACCGTTCGGCCCCCAGGTCACAGGAATCGTTGCGGCGTTGGTAATGGCACCTGGCACCCAACCGGTCATGGTCAACGTGTTGCCAGTCTGGGTCCAGCCGGCACCCGCCGTCAGCGTGTTAATGCTGCCGTCGGAGTTGAAAGTGATGTCAGCGGTGATCGGCACTGGAGGCGTGGTTGCAGGGTTGGCCGGGGAGCGACCGTCCATGTAGGTATAGACACGCCAGGCATTGGTACCCGTCTTCACGTAGTACTGATCCATGGTGTGCTCGTTACCCTGGCTGTCGTAGACCTTGGTGGAGATGGTCTTGTTATAGCAGC
>NZ_JBFTMK010000880.1:0-1225 GCF_056396965.1 Pseudomonas sp. 05N434 | reverse complement strand
ACCCTGCCTTACCAACTCCTTCTGGCTTCGATGAACTGAAGCGTAACCGCTGTCGAAAACTGCGTAACTCGTTGTTTACCAAGGAGTTTTCCGTTTCGACTGCGCCGGAAGTGGGGCGAATTATAGACGTCCAGAATCTGCCGTCAACCTCTAATTTGGCTTTTCTATCAATAGCTTGCAGAAAGCCGGAAAACCGCCCGTTTTCCTTCTTATAGAGGAGAGCAAAACCACTCCTTCTATATAGAAGAGGACTTCAGAGCACCCCCGCCTCTTTGAAAGCAGCGACTGCACCGGCATCCAGACCCAATACCCGCTGCAAAACCTCCAGCGTGTGCTCACCCAATAAAGGAGGTGCGCTACGGTACTCCACTGGCGTCTCGGACAGGCGTATCGGGCTCGCAACTTGAGGTACGATCCCGGCCAAAGCATGAGGCAGCTCAATAGCCAACCCTCGAGCCTGAACCTGAGGGTCGGCAAACACCTGGGCCAAATCATTGATCGGCCCACACGGCACGCCTGCCTGCTCCAACTGCGTCACCCATTCAGCAGTGGTCTTGAACACGGTCGCCTGGCGGATCAGCGGGATCAGCACCGCCCGATTTGCCACCCTTAACTTATTGGTCGCAAAACGCGGATCATCCGCCCACTGCGGCTGCCCGGCCACCTCCGCAAATTTGCGGAACTGCCCATCATTACCCACGGTAAGGATGAAGTCGCCATCGGCTGTAGGGAAGTCCTGATAAGGCACGATATTCGGATGGGCGTTGCCCAGGCGCTTAGGCGCAATGCCCGTAGTCAGGTAGTTCATCGCCTGGTTCGCCAGACACGCCACCTGAACGTCCAGCAATGCCATATCAATGTGCTGACCGCCGCCACCATGATCCCGATGAGCCAGCGCAGCCAGGATCGCTACCGTTGAATAGAGCCCAGTCAGAATGTCTGTCAGCGCCACGCCAACTTTCACCGGGCCTGCACCTTCATCTCCTTCGGGGCGACCGGTCAAACTCATCAGACCGCCCAGGCCCTGGATCATGAAGTCATAACCCGCACGCTTGGCATACGGGCCGGTCTGACCGAACCCGGTGATCGAGCAATAGATCAGCTTCGGATTGGCCACCTTTAGTGACTCGTAGTCCAGCCCATATGCCGCAAGACCACCGACCTTGAAGTTCTCGATGAGGATATCCGACTTCGCCGCCAACTCACGCACCAGCCGCTGCCCCTC
>NZ_JBFTMK010000879.1:0-1228 GCF_056396965.1 Pseudomonas sp. 05N434 | reverse complement strand
AGCTCACCCAGTGTGAACCTGCGCCGCCGATGGCGTAACTGCGGCCGACCTGCCATTCGCTGTTGAAATAGTCACGCGAGTCATTGATGTAATGACCGCCTTCAGCGAACAACTGCGAGGTCCACCAGCTGGAGGTATCGACCCGCAAATCGGTCCCGATACTTGAGCTATAGCCCAGGCGCACCAGCCAGTCACCGTTGACGTCTGACGACCCCAAGGGGAACGTGCGCTCAACGGCGGCCATCACGTTCAGCGCCGTGAACGGCTTGACCCGCACACCAACAGCGCCTTGCAGGGCATCGATACCGCTAGCCGAATCGCTGTTCTTGCTCCATAGCGTGTCGGTGACGCGGCCGTAGAGTTCGACAAAACGTGCATTGCGATAGCCCAACGGGCGCCAGGACAGTTCGGTGCTGTTTTGCAGGCTGTCGTTGCTGTTACTGCCGCTACTCGGCGCTGAACTCAGACCGCTGCTGGAACTGTTGCCGCGATAACTGGTAGTGCTGATCAAGCCCCAGGTACGCGACACATCGGCCACCGCGCGACGGGTGTCGAAGAGCTGCTGCGGGGACATGTCGAGTTCACCGGCATTTTTTGCGTCGATGACTCGCTTGAAATAGGTGACGGCTTGCTCATCGTCATTGACCCGCATGGCGTTGTAGGCGGCATCCTGCGTTGCCGTCGGTGAGAGTCGGCTGCCAGCATCGGCCTTGCGAAACGATTCACGGGCGCGGTCATCGTCGCCGGCCTGGACCGACAAGTAGGCGATCTGCAGGTCGCTCATCGCTTCCAGTTCGCCGGTGTCCCGCGCCTGTTGCAGCCGTTCGCGCGCAGTTCTTCTCTGGCCGATGGCGGCATACAGACTGGCCTCTTCGTAAGCCGGCAAGCTGCCCAGGGCCAAGGCCCGGGTAAAATCCTGGCGTGCCCCGGTATCGTCCCCCGATTGTTGACGCAAGAAGCCGCGCTGGCTCAGCAGCCGGGCGTCATCGCCATTGGCCTTGAGGCCATCGCTGGCCGCCGCGATGGCTTCGGGCACATGCTTCTGGTCGGTCAGGGCTCCGACCAATAGGCGTCGATACGCCGGGTTGTGCGGCGCGCGGCCGACGGCTTGGTTCGCTTGGGCAACCGCCGTTTCGAAGTCCTTGCGGGCCAGGGCCGCATAGGCCTGGGCGGCGAGGTCGGTTCCGTCGTCGCGTTGGTTGCCAGGCCAGATATCACACACCAGGCC
>NZ_JBFTMK010000878.1:0-1246 GCF_056396965.1 Pseudomonas sp. 05N434 | reverse complement strand
GAGCGTAGACGCGTTGTGCGGTTTTGGTGCAAAAAATTTTATTTCCTGTACTGAATTCACACATGGTGGCGTTGCCGTGGGTTCGAACAGTGCGTTGTTTATGGGCTGTTTCGGCGTTTTTTCCGTGATGGCCGGTTCCGTCATGGTGCGTCCCGAATCAAAATGGCGCATCTCGGCGCGCCCGCAGGGCGGTGCTGGCGGCAGTTCGTCGTGAAGCGCATGGCATTCGCAGGTATGCTGCCGTCCTGTCGCTTGGTGCGCCGTCTTTCGGTGGGGGCGCTAAGCTGAAAAAGGATGACCAGAGGGGAGTGTGCGCTGTGTTCGCTTTAGATCCACGACTTCAACAAGACACGTTGCCAATCGGCGATTTCCCGCTCTGCCGGTTACTGCTGTCCAATGATTCGAATTACCCCTGGTTCATCCTCGTGCCACGCCGCGAGGATATCAGTGAAATATTTCAGCTGGATGGCGCAGATCAACAGCAGCTGTGGCGGGAAACGACTGAGCTGGCGGAAATCCTCAAGGACTCTTTCGACGCGGACAAGTTGAACGTCGCGGCCCTGGGTAACGTCGTCAATCAGTTGCATATGCATGTGATTGTGCGCAAGCGTGAGGACGCCGCCTGGCCAGCTCCGATCTGGGGCAAACAGGAGGCCAAGCCATACAGTCCAGAGCAGATCGCGACGATTCGCGAGCGACTGCGTCTGGTGTTGACCGACGATTTCAAGTTTCTGGAGGGCTGAATCATGAGCCTGGGCGAACGCGTTACCGATCTGGAAAGCCGACTGGCATTTCAGGATGACACCATCCAGGCATTGAATGATGTGCTGGTGGCGCAGCAGCGGATGGTCGAGCGTCTGCAATTGCAAATGTCGGCGTTGCTCAAGCGGCAGGAGGAAATGGCCGGCCAGTTTGCGACGCTTGAAGAAGAAGAGGCACCACCGCCTCATTACTAAGAAACAGGCAATAAAAAACCGCGAACAGCCAAGCTGTTCGCGGTTTTTTTTAGCCTTGAATCAGCGGCGCGGCAGTGCGGCGATCACATCTTCGGCTTGCAGGCCTTTGTCACGATTCATGACGGAGAACTCCACGCGCTGACCTTCCACCAGAACGCGGTGGCCTTCACCGCGAATCGCCCGGAAATGCACGAAAATATCATCGCCGGAGTCGCGGGAAATAAAGCCGAAGCCTTTGGAGGTGTTGAACCATTTGACGGTGCCAGTATCGCGGTTGCTCATGTCATAGC
>NZ_JBFTMK010000877.1:0-1247 GCF_056396965.1 Pseudomonas sp. 05N434 | reverse complement strand
GTATTTCTCGGCCAGTGCCGAGTTGGCGATGAAGTCCAGGTTCCATTTGTGTACCTGATGCAGATCGGCAAAGCCGCCCTGGGCAAAGGCGCGCAGCAGGTTCAGGGTCGCGGTGGACTGGTGGTAGGACTGCAGCAGGCGATCCGGGTCCGGTACGCGGCTTTTTTCGTCGAAACCGATGCCGTTGACGATGTCGCCACGGTAGGCCGGCAGCGTCACGCCGTTGATGGTTTCATCGTTGGCCGAACGGGGTTTGGCGAACTGACCGGCCATGCGTCCGACTTTGACCACCGGGCAACCGGCGGCGAAGGTCATGACGATCGCCATTTGCAGCAACACTTTAAAGGTGTCGCGAATTTTCGCGGCGGAGAATTCGGCGAAGCTTTCGGCGCAGTCGCCGCCCTGCAACAGAAATGCCCGGCCCTGGGTGACTTCGGCAAACTGACGGCGCAACTCCCGCGCTTCACCGGCAAACACCAGTGGCGGATAGCTCGCCAGGGTTTGCTCGACGTGCAGCAAATGCGCCGCGTCGGGGTATTGAGGTTGTTGCTGGATCGGCAGGGCGCGCCAGCTGTCAGGGCTCCAGGGTTGGCTCATCGCAGTCTCTAGTGTTTTACGCTCGGACGGTTATGTTATCAGCAATTAGTGCGTGACCTGCTCCCGTCGCTTCGCGGACAATCGCGCCTTTGCCGCTTTATGTTGCGGTTTATCGTGTTGCCGGGGCCGGTAACGATCAGGAGACGAAATGACTGAGGAGCGCGTCGAGCATCTGCTCGCCGAGGTGCAGGATGAGTTCGGCGTGATTCGCGTGCTGGAAGTGGCCGATTACCGTTTTCTGGAGTTCGGTGACGCCATCGAACAGAGCTGCGTGTTCACCGCCGACCCTAGCTGGCTCGAGTACGATTACACCCGCGCGATGCTGATTGGTGCGCTGTGCCACGAGCAGCCGGAAAGCGCGCTGTTCCTCGGCCTTGGTGCTGGGACACTGACCCAGGCTTGCTTGAAGTTCCTGCCACTGGAAGATGTCGAAGCCATCGAGCTGCGCCCTGACGTACCGCGCCTGGCCATCGAATACCTGGGGCTGGATGACGATCCGCGGCTGTACATCCGCGTCGGCGATGCGCTGGAGTTGCTCGATACGGCTGAACCGGCCGATCTGATTTTCGTCGACTTGTACACCGATGTCGGGCCGGGTGTCGGGCATCTGGCCTGGAGCTTTCTGGAAAACTGTCAGAAACGCTTGAATC
>NZ_JBFTMK010000876.1:0-1255 GCF_056396965.1 Pseudomonas sp. 05N434 | reverse complement strand
CAGCACGGTTTTGCCCTCTAGCCACTTGGCCGGCACGCTTCGGTAATGCTCAAGAGGAATTGCCACGAGTACAACTTCGCCAAATTGTGCTGCGTCCTCGATAGTGCCGACCTGACTGCCAGGAATGCCACTGCRCACGCTGCTCATGGTCTGTGGCCCACGTGAATTGCTGAGCATCGCCTCGTGTCCCGCGGCGATGACCAATTGCGCCACTGCACGTCYGATGAAGCCTGCCCCAATAATGCCGATACGCATGTCCTTGCTCCGCTGGTTAAGTAAGAAGAAACCATGATGATTGCCAACCAACAGCAGATAAATAATCATCGGCTACTTAGTCTCGTTACCAGGAGTGTTGAATGATGGACCGTCTGACGAGCATGGGAGCGTTTGTGATGGCGGCGGAATGCGGCTCCTATGCCAGTGCTGCCGAGCGATTGGGCCTGTCGGCGCAGATGGTGGCCAAGCATGTTGCCGCGCTTGAGCAGCGGCTAGGTGCGCGGCTACTGAACCGTACCACCCGACGCCAGAGCCTGACTGAGTTGGGCAGTGCTTACTACGAACGCTGTAAGCACATTTTGAGCGAAGCTCAGGCTGCCGACTCCCTTGCGCAGATCATGAACGACACCCCGCGCGGCAAACTGAAAATCAGCGCTCCCGTAACGTTCGGCTCCTATAGCCTCATGCCCTTTGTGACGGAGTTTTTGCGTCAACACCCGGAAGTCGAAATCGATTTGCATTTGACCGATCGCTTCGTCGATCTGGTGGAGGAGGGTTATGAAGTGACTTTCAGAATTGGCCCGCTGACCGCGTCCAGTTTGACCGCCAGGCCGTTGGCACCTTATCGGTTGGTAGCCTGTGCAGCACCGAGCTACCTGACCGACCGCGGAGTGCCACAAATACCGGATGATCTGAAGAACCATGAGTGTCTGGGGTATGCCTATTGGTCCCGGCCGGCCGACCACGAATGGGTATTCTGCAAAGGCTCCGCAGTTGAACGGGTACAAGTCGTCAGTCGATTGCAGGTCAATGAGAGCAAAGCACTGCTGTCGGCAGCGCTGGACGGGTTCGGGATCGTCCTTGGTCCCGAAGACTTTCTTGAGCCCGCGTTGCGCAGCGGTGAGTTGGTTCGACTGTTAGCTGATTACGAAGCACCGAGCCGACAAATGCATTTGCTCTACACGGCCAATCGTCAGAGAACTGCCAAACTCCGACGATTTATCGAGGCTGCGCTCGTCCGCTTTGGTGCTCCTTGAGC
>NZ_JBFTMK010000875.1:0-1267 GCF_056396965.1 Pseudomonas sp. 05N434 | reverse complement strand
GGCGCAACAGCTTGGCTACCTGGGACCACGCCGCCATGCCGAACCGTGGCCAGTCCACGGCGGGGTTGGCCAGGGGCTGGTGCGGATCGAGCAGAAAGCGGTTTTCGATGAACAGCAAGCTGTTGACCACCACCGGCGGGATCGCGGCAAAGCTTGAATAGAGCTGTTGTGGATACTTGAACTGATACAGCGGGGCCGCACGGCAATCGGTGATTGACAGCCCGGCCTGGATTTTCTCGGTATAGGGAATGAAAAAGCCCTTGTCGCTGTACTTCATCAGCGCAGGCGAAAAGCGGGTTTGCGCCGCTATCACGTAATCGCGTTTGAGCAGGCGCGGCAGAAATTCATCCAGGGAGCTGTAGCCCAGACGCTGATCGAACGGGCCTTCGCCAGGGTAGCGAATCGCGTCGCTGGGGCCGGGTTGCAGTTCGTATTTCAGCGAGGCGGCATATTTGCTGATTTCCCGGGCCTGGAACTTGGAGGTGCGCATTTCCTTGGCCGCGGCCAGGCCCAGGACAATCAGGATAATCAGCAGCAGCAACCAGAACGCCCCCCAGCCGTGCCGTGAGCGACGGGGTTTTTCAGGTAAAGGCGCTTCATCCACACGTTCAGTCGGAACCACAGTGTCACTCGAATCGGTTTGCCACAAAGCGCCCATAGTCGACTGATCCATTCACGCAGATTGATCGGACTTGTTTGAAGCTTAGACGGTGGTTGGCGTTGGTGAAAAAATTGTGAACAACCAAATATCAGATGCGCACGATTACCTGTGGAGAAGGGCTGTTGTGGCCAGGGAGCTTGCCTGTGGCGAGGGGGCTTGCCCCCGTTGGACTGCGCAGCGGTCCCAAAAACCAGCAACACCGGATTTTTTCAGACACACCGCATGTACAGGATTCACGACTGCTGCGCAGCCGAGCGGGAGCAAGCTCCCTCGCCACAGGGTTATGGTGCTGCTGGGTTCATAGCCAACAGGCATCCCATAGTGGGTAATCGCCAATTTTATTGACCAACCCTGCGCGCAATGGATTGGCAACAATGTAACGAGCGAATGGCAGGAGTCCTTCTCCATCGCGGATTGCCCGGTCGTGGTAGCCGCTTTGCCAAAAAGCCCCTTCATTGTTTGACGCTCGGTTGATGGAGAGTGTGCTGCGAGATTTGGTGGCTTGCATGAGTTGCGCCAGGGAGTGTTGTTCGAGTTGTACCAACCAATGGAAGTGATCTGGCATGACGACCCACGCTATTGAGTTGACCCACTTCTGGTCGTGGG
>NZ_JBFTMK010000874.1:0-1924 GCF_056396965.1 Pseudomonas sp. 05N434 | reverse complement strand
AAAGTAACCTGAATGTGCGCCAGGTATTTACGGAACTCGATCATCTCGCCGCATTCAAGGGCAATTCGACGTTCGAGAACGCCACCCTGTGGGCAGGCAAGCGATTCGACAGGGACAACTTCGATATCCATTGGCTGGACTCGGACGTCGTCTTTCTGGCCGGCACCGGGGGTGGAATCTACGACGTGCAGATGAACAAGAACTGGCGCTCGAATTACTCGTTGATCGGGCGTAACTACGGGGATTTCAGTGAGGGCGGTGTCAATGCCGATGTGGAAAGCTACATCCTCACCTCCAACCAGTTCTTCGATAATGGTCAGTGGCAGTGGATGTTCAATGGCATTGGCTCAAAGAAAAACGACTTTAGCACTCGCACCAATGAAGCGGGCCTGAAGCCTGCGGACTCCGGCTTGCACAGCATGATCGCGAATCATCAGAAAAACTTTTTCGGCAGGGAAGGCTTCTTCAAGACGGCGCTGCTCTACGGGCAAGGGTTGGGGGCCGAGGTCAAGAACATTGGCTCGGACGGCGAACTGATCGACGACGCCCGTGCGCTGCGCCTTGCGCTGTACGGCGAGACACCGATTGCACCCCACTGGCGCATCGGTCCAAGTCTGCTGGCCGAACAAAGCAAGGATCGCTACGTCAAGGGTGACGACTACCGCTGGATGACCCTGAACATGCGGTTGGCCAATGAAATCAACAGCAATTTCGAGATGGCCTACGAAATGAGYTGGCAAACCATGAACCTCGACCCCAAGGGTTACCTGCAACGTAATGCGGTGGACGGCAACTTCTGGAAATTCACCATCGCCCCGACCTTCAAACCCGACGTTGGAGACCCATGGTGTCAGCTGAAGCCGGATCGTTGAGTCGACGGCCGGGCAGATGCTCAGGCAAGTCACTTAATAGAATCAAGTCGGTCTCGCACACCGCGCAGGCGTAACGCAATACGTGCCGCAGTTCGCGCACATTTCCCGGCCAGCGATAGCCGAGCAGGCATTCCAGTGCGGCGCTTCCCAGTTGCATCGCCATTGCGCAGGCCGATGATTCTTCTTCGAGTRTCCGGTTGATCAATGCCAGTCGATCACTGCGTTCGCGCAACGGCGGCAATTGGAATCGCGCACCACTGAGGCGGAAGTACAGGTCCTCGCGAAACTCGCCGCTGGCCACCAGGGCTTCCAGATCGCGGTGGCTGGCGCAGACCACCTGAATGTCTATCGCCTTGCTTCTTGACGCTCCCAGGGGCGCCACTTCGCCCTCGGCT
This sequence comes from Pseudomonas sp. 05N434, assembly GCF_056396965.1. NCBI lineage: Bacteria > Pseudomonadati > Pseudomonadota > Gammaproteobacteria > Pseudomonadales > Pseudomonadaceae > Pseudomonas > Pseudomonas sp. 05N434. The sequence continues at coordinate 657 of NZ_JBFTMK010000874.1, read as the reverse complement.
AAAACCCGCAGTAGGCGGGTTTGCAGGGTCAGGGGCATATCGCCGATTTCATCGAGAAACAGGGTACCGCCATCGGCCTGTTCCAGCAGGCCTTGCATGCCTTTATTCGAAGCCCCGGTGAAGGCGCCGGCTGCATAACCAAACAGCTCGCTTTCGATCAGGTTTTCGGGAATCGCTGCGCAGTTCACCGCAATAAAAGGTCGATCACGGCGCAGACTGGCCTGGTGCAGCTGGCGGGCGAAGACTTCCTTGCCGGAACCGGTTTCGCCGTGGATCAGCACCGGCAGATTACGGTCTTTGACCCGAACCGCAAGGCGCAAACTTTCTTCCAGTCGCGGGTCGAGTTCGGCGGGTGACAGTACCCGCCGAGCCGGGCTGCGTTTCAATTGCCGTGGCGCGCTGAGTCGCCCATGCAAGACATGGCGGCCACCCCGGCAGTGAAACAGGCAGAGCGATTCGTCTTTGGCGCGATGCAATAACTGCTGATCGAACACTTGGCCGATGTGGTCCGGCAGGTGACCAAAACTTTGCGACAGCCACTGCCGCGCCGCGGGGTTGAGTGCCTGCAGTTGGCCGTCGTCGTCCCAGGCGAGCAGGTAGTCGGGCTGGCTGTCGACGTAGCCCGGGCTGTTGTGGGCCCGCAGCACCCAGTAACCC
>NZ_JBFTMK010000873.1:0-1269 GCF_056396965.1 Pseudomonas sp. 05N434 | reverse complement strand
GTAATGGATTCGGTGAACCAGCGCACGCAACTGGTAGGGCAGAATCGCCTTGAGCTGTTGTTGTTCCGTCTCGACGGCCAGCAGCTGTATGGGATCAACGTGTTCAAGGTTCGCGAGGTGCTGCAATGCCCCAAGCTGACCCTGATGCCCAAGTCCAGTCCTGTCGTGTGCGGTGTGGCGAATATTCGGGGGGCAACCATTCCGATCCTGGATCTGGCGATGGCGACCGGTGCCGGTCGGTTGCTGGACCAGAGCAATCCCTTCGTGATCATCACGGAGTACAACACCAAGACCCAGGGTTTCCTGGTTCGGTCGGTGGAGCGCATCGTCAACATGAACTGGGAGGAGATTCATCCGCCACCCAAGGGCACGGGGCGCGATCACTACCTGACGGCTGTGACTCGGGTCGACAACCAGTTAGTCGAAATCATCGACGTCGAGAAGGTGCTGGCGGAAGTGGCGCCGACGCCGGAAGCGATTTCGGTGGGCGTGGTCGATGTTGAGACCCAGCACAAGGCGCTCTCTTTGCGCGTATTGACGGTCGACGACTCGTCGGTGGCACGCAAGCAGGTGACCCGTTGCCTGCAAACGATCGGTGTCGAAGTGGTGGCGTTGAACGACGGCCGGCAAGCGCTGGATTACCTGCGCAAGCTGGTTGACGAGGGGAAGAAGCCGGAAGAAGAGTTCCTGATGATGATCTCCGACATCGAGATGCCGGAGATGGACGGGTACACCCTGACGGCCGAGATCCGCGCCGATCCGCGCATGCAAAAGCTCCATATCATCCTGCATACTTCGTTGTCGGGAGTGTTCAATCAGGCGATGGTCAAGAAGGTCGGTGCCGATGACTTCCTGGCCAAGTTCCGTCCTGATGACCTGGCATCCCGGGTAGTCGACCGGATCAAAGCAGCAGATAACAGCTAGAGGCCTTCTGCCCCTGGCGGTCAACACGATTTAAGAGGCGGTATCTTTGTCTACGGGTAATTTGGATTTCGAACAGTTCCGGGTATTCCTGGAAAAAGCCTGTGGCATTTTGCTCGGTGAAAACAAGCAATATCTGGTCTCGAGCCGTCTCAACAAACTGATGGAACAGCAGGGCATCAAATCGTTGGGTGAGCTGGTTCAGCGCATCCAGACCCAGCCGCGCAGCGGTTTGCGCGAGATGGTGGTGGATGCCATGACGACCAACGAAACCCTGTGGTTTCGTGACACCTATCCGTTTGAAGTCTTGAAGAACAAGGTATTGCCTGAAGCGATCAAGGCCAGCCC
>NZ_JBFTMK010000872.1:0-1282 GCF_056396965.1 Pseudomonas sp. 05N434 | reverse complement strand
GTTTTCTTCGATGTGTTCGGCCTTGCGTTTCTGCTCGGCGGTGTATTTGTCTTTGCTTCCACGAGGCATGGGATTTCTCCTGGCTATAGGAGCTGGCGCAGGCTTCGCCAGCTCCTGCTCGGTTAGTTATCCAGTTTGCGCGCCGCCTCAACCCCAGCGGCGCTGAGTTTGATCGGCAGGTTCAGCGAGTGCTCGCCGGCTTCGTTGCAGATCACATGACCGTGCTGGATCAGCCCACGCTCCTGCAGCGTCGCAAGGGTGCTGGCCACGACTTTCTCCCCCCGGTAATTGTCCAGAACCTCCTTGCCCAAGCCGCTTGGATGGGCATGCAGCAGGCGGGTCAGGACTTCTTTTTCCAGGTTTTTATCGACGTTCATGGTGACCTCTTGGTTGGGATGGACGAGTGTTGCTCCTCGCTCGCATTGGCGAGCCCTTACTCGATATTGGTCCGTCCCCGACCGGGATTGGTGCCTGATGAACGACGAGCGGTGTGGCTCTGGCTCCTCAGCCGACGCCGATTTCTTCCTTGAACAGCTCCATGAATCCCTTCAAGCGTTGATGGCGAACCTGTGCCAGACGCTGGCCGGTGGTCGTTTGGAAGCCGTCCGCCAGGTGCAGCAATTTGGTCTGGAAATGATCGAGGCAAAAGCGTTTGTCATCGTAGTCCCGCTCGTTTGCCTCCGGGTCCACAGGGTCGTACAGCGCGCTGCCCATGCGCCCGGCAATGTAGAAAGTACGCGCCACGCCGAGCATGCCAAGCGAGTCGAGGCGGTCGGCGTCCTGGATGATTCGGGCTTCGAGGGTCGTGGGTGTGATGTTGGCGCTGAAGCTATGGGCCTCAATGGCATGGACGACCGCGGTGATTTTTGCGTCAGGCCAATCCATGGCTGTCAGCACTGTCGACGCTTTCTGCGCCGCCAGCCGTGACGCCTGGGAACGCAGCGGCGAGTTCTTCTCCACTGCCACGCAATCGTGCAACAGCACGGCGGCCAGCAGGACCTCAAGATCACCGCTTTCTTCAGCATGAAGCGTGCGCACGTTGTGCCATACCCGTTGCAAGTGCGACAGATCGTGGGCGCCATCCTCGCCAGGTTCCAGCGCATGGGGCAGCAGTTCAGAGGCTAGATTCTGCAGAGGCGCGAAAGCGGCGGTGCTCATAAATGTCCTAAGTATGAAAACGCTTTTGTGGCGAGGGAGCTTGCTCCAATGCCAGTAAGTTAAACCGTAAATGCAATCCGTAGCAGCTGCCGAGCCTGCGAGGCTGCGTTCGGCTGCGCAGCAG
>NZ_JBFTMK010000871.1:0-1285 GCF_056396965.1 Pseudomonas sp. 05N434 | reverse complement strand
GATCAGGGCGTCGCAGGTGTAAGTCGCGCTGTCGCCAATCAGGGTGTACGGCTTGGCAGCGAAGTCCACGGCATTGATGTGATCAAACACGATCTCGGTTTCAAAGCGCTCGGCGTGCTCTTTCATCCGTTCCATCAGCGCCGGGCCGGTCAGGCCGTGGACGTCGCCCGGCCAGTTGTCGACTTCGGTGGTGGTGGTCAGTTGACCGCCGGCTTGCATGCCGGTGATCAGCAGTGGCTTGAGGTTGGCACGGGCCGCATAGACAGCGGCGCTGTAACCGGCAGGGCCGGAACCGAGAATAATCACTCGCGAATGACGGACTTCAGACATGACCTGCTCCTGTTGACCGGCCCGAAACACTGGGCGCGGAACGCCGGATTGCCGGCGGGAATAAAAAAGGACCGTTGAAAGCACTTGGGGAAGGCTTGGGCTCGACAGTCCTGTAAAAGAATGGGTGCAGCGTATCGAGGGGGCGAAGATTAAGGAAATACGGTTTAACAATCCAGCTCATAGGCGGTCTCTATTCCGTTGCAGTGAATGTATAGACGCCTTTGTTACAGTTAATGTCGATGCCGCTACCGCGCTTTCGCACCTCAGGCAAAGCCGGTAAGGTCGGCGCGTTTCCCTCTTGTTCGGAGCACGTTATGCCCGCCCCCGTTCTGTCCGGCCCGCAATACCTGCGCGAAGGCCTCAATCTGGTCCTGAGCCCAAGTCTGCGTCTGTTCGTGTTGCTGCCGCTGGCGATCAACCTGGTGCTGTTCGTCGGATTGATCTATCTGGCCGGTCATCAGTTCAGCCTATGGGTCGATACGCTGATGCCGTCCCTGCCCGATTGGCTGAGCTTCCTCAGCTATATCCTCTGGCCGCTATTCGTGGTGTTGGTGGTGTTGATGGTGTTCTTCACCTTCACAATGCTCGCCAACGTTATTGCCGCACCGTTCAACGGCTTCCTCGCGGAGAAAGTCGAAGTGGTGGTGCGCGGCACCGACGATTTCCCGACCTTCAGCTGGGGCGAACTGATCGCCATGATCCCCCGTACCCTGACCCGGGAAATGCGCAAGCTCGGCTACTTCCTGCCAAGGGCCATCGGGCTGTTCATCCTCTCCTTCATCCCCGTGGTGAACATCATTGCCGCACCGCTGTGGCTGCTGTTCGGGGTGTGGATGATGGCGATCCAATACATCGACTACCCGGCGGACAACCACAAGCTGGGCTGGAACGAGATGCTCGCCTGGCTGCGCAAGAAGCGCTGGCAGAGCATGAGTTTTGGCGGGATCGTTTATCT
>NZ_JBFTMK010000870.1:0-1290 GCF_056396965.1 Pseudomonas sp. 05N434 | reverse complement strand
TTATTGCCCCCTCTGCAACATTTTTAATTATTGCTAGTATCGTCGACGGATGTAGACGTCGCAATTTTCCGGTTGCTGGCAACACCAATGGTGTCGCAGCATCGTCCGTCCACTCTACCTGGATGCGAAACACAGTTTTGTAAAAGTCTATCAGCAGAAATAGCTCAGCTGTGATTGCAAGCCTCCGCAAGTCACCGCTATTACCCCTGACAGTTATCCAGCAGACGCCATTTTCGTCACGATTAACATCATCAACGTTTACAGCCGCAACCTCCGAAACCAACAACCCGGCTTGCAAAATTATCGAAAACAGTATGGTATCTCTTAATCTTTTTTTCTTTTTTTTCTGACCATCTATCACTTCAAATAGCGCACCAAGTGCTTCTTGGTCCAGAGCACGCCTGAGCACGGGCTTATTAATTCTTGGGGTCTCTAAGGCTTCCGTCGGATCRAGCTCAAGCAGTCCGTTCCGGACGGCCCATTTAAAAAAGCTGCCAACTTGGACTAACGCATATCTTTGTGACGCCTCATTTAATGGGCCAGCAAAAGGACGCCAGCCGTCATTGCATTTCGGATATTTTGTTTTTGATATCCAGATTGAAACAGGTGTCGGTTGCTCTAGAAATTTTGCGTAGCTGGCAATGTCTGCCGGGGCTAGCTCGAGAAGCTTTTTTCGTTGTACTGAAATTGCCCAGAGTAAAAGTCGTTCAATCTCTTTTTTCATTACTCTACGTGTTAGGCTATTTTTCGTACCTTGACTTATCCATTCATCGAGAAGCTTGAAGTCCCCTGCCCAACCCTCAGCGTTGGTTGAGTCCATGACATCTGGTGAGATTCCTACCGCTCGCAGAAACTCTTCACTGTAGACATGACTAATCATCATCAAGGCCTCTAGTAGCCATACACATGATTTATTAAAGCGTTATTTCATGTCATGACCTTATGATATGGCAAGGGTCCTGTTATAAAATTACTATCTAAGACAGATGGAATTCCTTAAAAAACATCTGACGCCCGTTTACGCATTTACTTCCATCAACCTCTCATTCCATTATTTGTTTCAGCATTTCAGAAGGTAACTGCTTGAATGAACTTCATGCACACTATAGAATAGAGACTCATGTCTCTGCTTTATATACGATTTTTTATCTTATTAGTTTTACTCAATTACTTCTGAGCACTGTAGTCGACATCTTGGTCTACGATCTCGACCTCCACCGTTATCGTTCCTGCCCCCTCTTCACTCTACTAATACCGGGACAGACCACATGCGTAGGCTCTGAGGTGTTG
>NZ_JBFTMK010000869.1:0-1291 GCF_056396965.1 Pseudomonas sp. 05N434 | reverse complement strand
TGATGGATGGCATCACGGCGGTGCGGCACATCATGCAGCGCTGCCCAACCCCGGTGTTGATGTTCTCCTCGCTGACCCACGAAGGCGCCCGGGTCACCCTCGATGCGCTGGACGCCGGCGCGGTGGACTTCCTGCCGAAGAATTTCGAAGACATCTCCCGTAACCCGGAGAAGGTCAAGCAACTGCTGTGCGAGAAGATTCTCAGCATCTCGCGCAGTAACCGTCGTGTCAGCGCCTACACCCCTCCGGCACCGGTCGCTGCGCCAGCCCCGACGCCTGCGCCTTCGAGCGTCGGCAGCTACGRCAGCAGCGCGCCTGCGCGTCCGGCACCGGCACCGATTGCGGCGCGCCCCCATGCAGCGGCTCCGTCATCTCCCGCGCCGAAACGCAAAGCCTACAAATTGGTCGCCATCGGTACCTCCACCGGTGGCCCGGTTGCGCTGCAACGGGTTCTGACACAGTTGCCGGCCAACTTCCCGGCACCCATCGTGTTGATCCAGCACATGCCGGCAGCCTTCACCAAGGCCTTCGCCGAGCGCCTGGACAAGCTGTGCCGCATCAGTGTCAAGGAAGCCGAGGATGGCGACATCCTGCGTCCGGGCCTGGCGCTGCTCGCACCCGGTGGCAAGCAGATGATGATCGACGGCCGTGGCGCGGTGAAAATCCTGCCGGGCGACGAGCGTCTGAACTACAAGCCGTGCGTGGACATTACCTTCGGTTCCGCGGCCAAGTCCTACGGCGACAAAGTTCTGGCGGTGGTACTGACCGGCATGGGCGCCGACGGTCGCGAAGGCGCGCGTCTGCTCAAGCAGGGTGGCAGTGCGATCTGGGCCCAGGATGAAGCCAGTTGTGTGATCTACGGCATGCCAATGGCCATCGTCAAAGCCGAACTCGCGGACGCGGTGTACAGCCTCGACGACATCGGTCGGCACCTGGTTGAGGCTTGCATCTGATGGATGTGCTCAGCCTTATCGGGATCATCATGGCGTTCGTCGCCATCATCGGCGGCAACTACCTTGAAGGCGGTCACCTCGGCGCACTGGCCAACGGCCCGGCGGCGTTGATCGTACTCGGTGGCACCATCGGTGCCGCGCTGCTGCAATCGCCGATGAGTGCCTTCAAGCGTGCCATACAGATTCTCGCCTGGATTCTGTTTCCGCCTCGCGTGGACCTGGCCGGCGGCATTGATCGCGTGGTGAACTGGAGTCTGACCGCTCGCAAGGAAGGTTTGCTCGGGCTGGAAGGGGTGGCCGACGCCGAACCTGACAGCTACTCGCGTAAAGGCCTGCAA
>NZ_JBFTMK010000868.1:0-1293 GCF_056396965.1 Pseudomonas sp. 05N434 | reverse complement strand
CGGCAAGGAAGGCAAGGTGCGGATGGATCGCGATCCGGGCAATCAGATTCCGGTCGACAAGGATGGCAAGCTGATCCTGGGGCAGAACGAACCGGCCCGGTAATGAGCTGAGCGTCTACTCAAAAAGAAGCATCCCGCAAGGGATGCTTTTTTTGTGCCCGAATTTCATGTGTCACCTTCAACGTGTTATGCAAGACTCTTCATTTTTGCGGCCTTTTGCCCGCCAGTCCTGAGCCCCCATGCCTGCCATCGATCATCCCCTGATAGACCAGTTCCTCGACGCCCTGTGGCTGGAGAAAGGCCTTTCCGATAACACCCGCGATGCCTATCGCAGCGACCTGGCTTTGTTCAACGGCTGGTTGCAGGAGAAGGGCCTGGAGCTGATCAACGCCGGGCGCGAGTTGATCCTCGATCACCTGGCCTGGCGCCTGGAGCAAAACTACAAACCCCGTTCTACGGCGCGATTCCTTTCCGGTGTGCGTGGTTTTTATCGCTATTTACTGCGGGAAAAGCTGATTGCCGTCGATCCGACCCTGCGCGTGGATATGCCGCAACTGGGTAGGCCATTGCCTAAATCCTTGTCGGAAGCCGATGTGGAGGCCTTGCTGGCCGCGCCGGACTTGAGCGAGGCCATCGGTCAGCGTGATCGCGCCATGCTTGAGGTGCTTTACGCGTGTGGCTTGCGGGTGACGGAGCTGATCAGCCTGACGCTGGAACAGGTCAACCTGCGCCAAGGCGTGCTGCGGGTGATGGGCAAGGGCAGCAAGGAACGGCTGGTGCCGATGGGCGAGGAGGCGATTGTCTGGGTCGAGCGTTACATGCGCGATGCCCGTGGCGAGTTGCTGGGCGGGCGTCCCAGCGATGTGCTGTTCCCCAGCCTGCGCGGTGAGCAGATGACCCGCCAGACCTTCTGGCATCGCATCAAGCACCAGGCCAAGGTCGCCGGGATCGGCAAGTCGCTGTCGCCGCATACCTTGCGTCATGCCTTCGCCACGCACCTGCTCAACCACGGTGCCGACCTTCGGGTGGTGCAAATGTTGCTCGGCCACAGCGATCTCTCCACCACCCAGATCTATACTCACGTCGCCCGGGCGCGCTTGCAGGATCTGCATGCCAAGCATCACCCCAGAGGCTAATCAATGCGGGATGGTTACAAACCCTGTGGCGAGGGGGCTTGCCCCCCATTCGGCTGCGCAGCAGTCGTCAAGCCTCACGCCTCGGTCCATATGTCGGATAGGGATCGCCAAAGAGGGGCTGCTTCGCAACCCAACGGGGGCAAGCCCCCTCGCCACA
>NZ_JBFTMK010000867.1:0-1294 GCF_056396965.1 Pseudomonas sp. 05N434 | reverse complement strand
AGCGTCTGTTTTCGCAGCAACCCATCGCGGCCGAATTCAGCGTGTACAACGTGATGCAGGGCGACTATCCCAGCGATGATCAGATCTTCGATGCGTATCTGGTCACCGGCAGCAAGGCCGATTCCTTCGGCACCGACCCGTGGATTCAAACCCTCAAGACGTACCTGCTCAAGCGCTACGAACGTGGCGACAAACTGTTGGGTGTGTGCTTCGGTCATCAACTGTTGGCGCTGCTGTTGGGCGGCAAGAGCGAGCGGGCGACCCAGGGCTGGGGAGTCGGCACCCACAAATACAAACTCGCGGCCAAGGCGCCGTGGATGAGCCCGGTGAGGGAAGAACTGACGTTGCTGATCAGTCACCAGGATCAGGTCACCGCATTGCCGGAAAACGCGACGGTGATTGCTTCTAGCGATTTCTGCCCGTTCGCCGCGTACCACATCAACGATCAGGTGCTGTGCTTCCAGGGGCATCCGGAGTTCATTCACGATTACTCACGGGCGCTGCTGGATATCCGCCAAGAGGCGCTGGGCGAGCAGATTTATTCGCAAGGTATGGCGAGTCTTGAACACGAGCATCACGGCACTACCGTCGCAGAGTGGATGATGCGGTTTGTGGCGCACAAGCCTGAGACTGACTCGGTTAAGCCTTAAAAGCTTCGCGGGCAAGCCTCGCTCCTACGGATAACCCTGTAGGAGCGAGGCTGCCCGCGAATTTTGCAGACGCCTCGGTTCCGACTACAACCACCCAGACTTTTTGAAGCTCGCCCACAAACCGACGCACCCAACGGTGATAAACCCCAGCACCGCGAAATACCCGTAATGCCAGCTCAACTCCGGCATGTTCTGGAAGTTCATCCCATAGATCCCGGCCACCGCGGTCGGGAACGCCAGAATCGCCGCCCATGCCGCAAACTTGCGCTGCACCACGCTCTGGCGTGACGCCTCCAGCAACACCCCGACCTCGATGGTCTGGCTGGCAATGTCCGCCAGGGTCGTCAGGTCTTCCAGTTGCCGCGTGACATGAATCTGCACATCGCGGAAATACGGGCGCATATTTTTGTCGATAAACGGAAAGCTCAGCTTTTGCAGTTCCTCACCGATCTCCACCATCGGTGCCGCATACCGGCGCAAGCGCAATACATCGCGGCGCAGGCCGTGGAGTTTCTGGATATCGCGTTCATTCAGGGAACCGCAGAGGACATTGCTCTCCAGCTCATCGATCTCGGCGTGAATCGCTTCGCCCATCGGCTGGTAGTTTTCAATCACGAAATCGAGGATGGCATAGAGTACGAAAT
>NZ_JBFTMK010000866.1:0-1298 GCF_056396965.1 Pseudomonas sp. 05N434 | reverse complement strand
TGCCTGCCAATGGCATGCAGGGCACCCGTCTGCTGTTCATGGGCGAACGGGACAGGGAGCGTTATTTCCGGGTGCGATTCGTACCCGTGGTGCCGGAGAAGGAGGACGAATTCGCGGTGTCCGGCGAAGAGCGGGAGGACTACAAAAAATCCCTGTCGGCCGGGGTCACCGTACTGGCAGGTTATGGCGCGGTGTTTTTCGTAYGGCCAAAGGAAACACGCTTCGACAGTGCGATTGAAAACAACACAGGCACGTATCGGATCCGCAACAACGGCAACAGCGTGGTGGTGGTCGATGAGTTCAAGGATTGTTCGGTTAAAAACGAGCAGGACTGCCAGCCCACCACTAAGCATCACATCCTCGCGGGCCGTACCTTTGAGTTCGAAAAACAGGCCGGTCGCGAATATCGCTTCACCCTGGTTGAAGGTGAACGCAGTAAAAAACTGGACGTGAAGGGATAACCCATGAGCAGGAAGCTGACCCAGGTCTTTTTGTCGGTTGTCGCGATGTGGACGAGCGCTGATGTCTTCGCCGCCCGGGAAGAGCACACCTTCGAAGTGTTCGTGACGATTCCGACCCAGGCGTTTTATGTCATTCCATCGGACCCAGGGTGGATCCATCGCGAACAGCAACTGCCCTGGAACTTGACGTCGTCGACACTGGGTGGCTTGCGCAAGTACTTCGATGTGAAGAACGAAGCGGGCTCGATCGAGGCGCGGCTGGAAGGCCGACCGTATCTGTCCAACGGCACCGACGCCCATGACATTGCCTTGCGGGTGCTGTTCAACGGCAAACAGTTGAGCGAGCACGAGAGCAGCGAGGTGGTGTCCATGGCCGAGGCCGCGCCTGGTAAACGCGTGGTGCTGGAAATCCTCCCGATGCCGCCTGCCGATGGGGTTTACAAGCCCGGCAATTACTTTGGCAGCGTCAACATGATCTTCAACGCGGTGATGCCGGATGCCTGATACCGATTGTGTGGGGCGCAAGGGATGATTCGTTTTCAAGCGTTACAACCATGGGCGGGCGCAATGGCCGTGCTCCTGGGATCGCTGTCATCGGTCTGGGCGCAGGAGGTACAAATTCAAGCCTCGTTCAAGCCGGACTCGGCGAATTCGCAACGTAACCAATTCCTGAATGACACCCCTCCCAGTGGTTACTGCGCCAGCTATCCCAGCGAATGCCGGGACAATGCGATGTTCAGTCTGCGGGTGCCTATTGAGTTCGACTCCAGCGGACCAATCGTGGCCAATCATGGTGATGCCCGGCAAGGCGCGATGATCAAGGTCCCGGCACAATGG
>NZ_JBFTMK010000865.1:0-1306 GCF_056396965.1 Pseudomonas sp. 05N434 | reverse complement strand
GCCTTCACCTAACTCAGATCTCGCGGCGCTGGTCTCGTCAGCCAGCGCAGCCTCCACCCGCCCACGTCTTCGGAAGTGTTCAGGAGGTCAGATCATGAGATGCCCAAGCTCCCGGTCGTAAGGAGTCGTAAGTCCCGCGTTAGTGGACAACCCTCACAGGTCGCAGGGGCCTTGATCCCTGATAACACTCAACATTTTTGGCGGGACGACGTGAGGAATAGGCATCAGTACGTGACCACAGCTACTGCTGGAGCCTACATGAGCATGAAACGGATCCTATCGAGCACACAGGGTCGGCTTGATCCCGTAGAGACGGGGAATTGAACAATAGCGACATAGCTACCTGATGCTACGTCGGACCTACTCACTGAACTGAAAACGGTCTATGCTGGCAAAATGACGCACTGCATCAGGGAGTAGAGGCATGGCCAAACAAAAAAACGTATTCATCAGTCACGTACACAAAGACGATCATGGATTGCAGAAACTGAAGGATCTTTTGGCTCCAAAAGGTCTAGACATCCGGGACTCATCTATTCATACCGGAAAATTCAACAATGCGACCGATCCGCATTACATCAAAACCCAAATACTTGCCCCTGCAATAAATTGGGCAGGTGTATTTATTTGTTATGTTTCCCCACAAACAAAAGATAGTGACTGGGTAAACTGGGAAATTGAATATGCTGCCAAACAAGGAAAAAGAGTTATTGGCGTGTGGGAACACGGAGAAAAAGAGTGCGATCTTCCCTCAGCGCTCAAAGAATACGCCGATGCGTTAGTAGGTTGGAACGGCGATTCAATAATAGATGCCATTAACGGAAAGGATACGTGGGAAAAACCAGACGGTGGTGACTGCGAGCCAGTTGAACTTAATAGGCACCCCTGCTGATGGCACGTATCCACTCATATGTTGTACGTTATGATAGCGGATTTGCGCCCAATCCCTACTATGGATTTTGTACTTTAGCTACCTGCAAGCCAACCATTCGTAAAAGTGCACACATTGGTGACTGGGTTGTTGGTAGTGGGAGTAACGACAGAAAAGTCAGAAGAGGCGGACATCTGGTYTACGCCATGAAAATCACTGAAGCGCTTTCTTTCGATGAATACGCGTCAGACCTCCGCTTTGAAAATAAAAAGCCATTCCGTAATGGGAGCAGAAAGCAGAGTTGCGGCGATAACATTTACTTTCGAGGCAACCCTGAATCGGACTGGAATCAACGAGACTCTTTTCACTCAAAAGAAGATGGTGCACTTAAACCTGAACATGTTAAACGGGACACTGGTACAAATCGCGTACTAA
>NZ_JBFTMK010000864.1:0-1306 GCF_056396965.1 Pseudomonas sp. 05N434 | reverse complement strand
GCCGAACGCACAGAATAACGGCGAAACCACGCAACCGAGCTTCAAGCCACCGAGCACGCCCAGATACAGCTCCAGCCCTTGGCCACAGAGCACAAACAAGCGTTCACCGGGGGCCACGCCCAATGTTTTCAGCACATTGGCAAAGCGGTTAGTCAGCGTGCTCAGTTGCCCATAGCTGATGTCGCGGTGCCCGCCATGGCGATCGAGAATGCGCAACGCCGTATGTTCACGCTCCCCTCCCATTGCATGCCGATCCACCGCCTCATAGGCGAGGTTCATGCCACCCCCTGGCAATCCGGCCAATTCGAGCGCCTCCACCTGCCAAGAAAAGGCTGCGCGGGCTTGCTCGCTGTCCAGCCAATTGGGCTTTGTCGGCAAACGGGTGAGTTTCTTTTTGATCATCGGCAAATGCATGGGCTTCACCTCAACGGCTGTTCATCACAACCCGTCACCCAGGAGTGTGATCAACCGTGAACGGGACTGTCCCTAGACCGCCAGGACGCTGCATGGCACCTGATACAGAATATGTTCGGTCGTGCTGCCCACCAGTTTGTTCAATCCATGGGACTGGACTCTGCCCATCACGATCACGTCCACCTGATTTTCCTCGGCAAACTCACTCAGCGCCGAGACCGGGTGCCCCAGAATGAAATGCCGGCGGTCAGAGGCCACACCGTACCGACCGGCCAGCGCCAGGAACGATTTCTCCAGTTCCCTGCGCAACTGCTTGGTCAGCTGCGACAGTGTCAGGCCGCCGCCGCCCATATCGCCCAGATAGTCTGTCGTGTCGCAGGCATACAGCAGATGCAACTCGGCATTGCACTGCAGCGCAAGGCCATTGGCCTGCTGGATGATCCGGTCATTCAACTCTTTGTCGGCATCGGTACCCGAAGCGTCAACGGCGGCCACGATCTTGTGCGGCAAGGTATGGCCACTGCCGCCAATCAGATAGACCGGCACTGGACAGTGGCGCAGCAAGTGCCAATCCAGCGGAGTGAAGAACGCGCGCTTGAGCGCCGATTCATGCTGAACCTCCTTGATCAACAGGTCGGGCTGCATTTCCGTGACGTGATCCAGAATGTCCTGCTGCAGGTCATCGGCCCAGGCCACTTCTGCCGTCACCTCGATCCCCAGGCCACGGATATTTTTTGCCTGATACTTCAACCAGTCGCGATGGTCCTGCAGATAGGTCTCCCGCGCCGTTTCCCGCACGCCCTCTTCAAGCAGCGACAGAATATCCAACGACTTTATCAAGGCAGCGATATGCAAACGTGCCCCGCTGGCCTTGGCCAGGGCCGCCGCATGT
>NZ_JBFTMK010000863.1:0-1308 GCF_056396965.1 Pseudomonas sp. 05N434 | reverse complement strand
CCATCATTTCATCCAAACACATTTGCACCCGGTCATCATGGTCATCCTTGAGACTTAGATAGAGAGAAAATGGGTCGACAACTCCAATAGCTATGTTGCTGTGCAGTGGCTCATAGTTCCAAAACTGGATGCAGCACGCTGCATGGTTTTGCGGCACCTCAAAATAGGGAAACGTGGTCTCGCGTTTAGATTTGGCCGTCTTTGAAGTCGAGCCCCAAAAGCCGATCTCTACCCCATATGCCGTATTCACTTTTTGGAGGTGATCAGACTGAGCAAGCTCTCGAATGTGATCGAACTGCGCAGTCGTCATTGCAAAGCCAGGTACTTTTGGACTGGCGAGAAGGCTCATCTCTGCCAGGGCCGCCTCCCCCGCCAGCAGCATTGGGGTGTCAAACGCCTCAGGAATTGCATTTAACCAAAGCGTTTTTTTGACCGGCGTACGCATGTAGTCTTTCGCCATTTCCCAAGTCTCTTTAGGAGACAAGTGAAAAAAGATCGCGGCTTCACCCATTTCCTTTCCAGGCTGAACGATGTCCAGATCGGTCAGCTCTTTGATGGCTCTGGTAACGGTCATTTTTGCGTAGGCAAAGGACTTCTCGAAAGTAGAGCGAGTGGTCAGTAACCGGGGCTGCCATCCTTTGATCAATAATTGAATAAGCATGGATTGAGTGGCGGGGCTCAGAACCTGAGGTTTTTCCAGGCGCTGCCTGTAGTACTCACGCAAATCCATTCCAAACGCTGGAAGATAAAGCTGGTTTCCCGGCACGATGAATTGGACGCCTTTCTCGACCAGTCGTTTTCTGTCATAGCTCGGGAGCGCGTCTGTGACGAAAACCATGAGGTCACTGGTTTCGGGCAACTTCTTCTCCAGCAGCTTGTTGATTGCCTGCATATGCTTGGCTACATCCGCAACGCTAGCTTCCCGCTGTGGATGCTCCTTGAGGATAAGGCACTTGGCACCCAAGATTTCCGTGACGAAAAATTCGTATCGGTCACGCAGCACATACGGAAGGATTTTGACGTGCTCCCACGGTTTTAAGCGCAGCTTGAGACCAAGCACACTCTCTACATAGACCTTGAGCTCGATCAGGTCACGCCTCTCAGGGAGGTCGTGGTCGTAGCTGGTAAAATCAACCATGGCCATTCTTCCGTATCACGATTTCATCACGATATCAGAGGCTCTGATAGCGTGCAAAATTCCTGATATTCTTCCGTGAATTCTGATACAGAGTCTCTGTGAAGCGAGATAAAAGATAATGGCCAGGGAGCGAGTGACTGTCGCGGTAGGGATAGAGTTATCTACAACCC
>NZ_JBFTMK010000862.1:0-1330 GCF_056396965.1 Pseudomonas sp. 05N434 | reverse complement strand
ATGTGGGACATGTCCATAGAGGCACGATCTGTACTAGGCATATTTGCTGACTTTTCGCAGGTAAAGCGCTCGGTTCTGCCGGTTGCCCAGAAAAACAACCTGCCACCTAGATCAGCCAAGTCGGATATGACGCTGATTGCTGATGAGGAATTGCATCCTGATGGTACTGAAACAAATTTAAGCCCACAAAGAAAACTATTCAAATCCTAGTACAATTGTATTGGTGTTACCCTCAGGTAACACCAATACAATCAAACCAACATATTGACCCTGGACAGCTGTGAGATTTTATCTGATTACGGAAAACGCCTATACATCTGGGCAATAAAACTAATCAACAAAGGCTCAGCCTTTTCCGAAACCAGCTTTGAATCATTTACCGTCAGAATATGCTCACCAATAGAGGCATGAGCAATAGCGCAGCGAAATCTATAAATTATATAAGCTGCTGATTTTTGCAAATGATCTAACGTCCAGCCAAATCGGGCTCTTTCAATACTGGCTTTATTGAATGAATGTTTAGAGTGAGCGATAAAGTCATTTCGTTTTTGGATATTATCGTTAAACGCCCAAGGAAACCCATCTTTTTCATAAGCATAAAGAAGTTCATCTATCACAGCATCGTGGGACGACGTGCGAAAAAACTCTTCCAGGCTACATGCTAGCGAGGATTCGTCGGTCCAGTATTTCTTTATCAACCGCAACAACCGCTGATACTCGCTATTATTATACGTAGCTAAAAGTTTACCGATCCCTTTCAAGTCGGCCCCGAGGGTTTTTATATCCTCGACCAAGTCGTAGTCGAAGCTAAGTTCAAGCAAATGAAATAGCGCTAGATAATGACCAAGTGGCGTCGAATCATATATTGCTCGCAATGTCGCGGTGCGGTGATCCGATGTAGGAAGTTGAAGATTACCGATCGCACGTATGGAGTTCACTCCCGTGATCTGCCCATTGAGTTCAAGTGGAGTATCATGGGAAAACCCGCCCCATATCGCACTTGAACTCTTGTACTCCTCAGTATAACTTTCATAAAACTGAGTTTCCAAAACAACATAATCATATTTAAATAGATAATCAAATGGCTGCGACTCTTCTAGATCTTCGGACTTAGCATCCCGCAGATAGGCTGCAGCCAACAAAGCAGGAGCTTCTCCGTAAGTAAAAGCCTCACCTTTACAGGACAAGAGATAACACTTAGCCACTGCATGAGAGTCAAGATCTATTTTGAAAGTTTCATTTCTTTGATAACGGGTCGAAAGATGAAGAATAGGAATGGCTATATAGCCATCCACTGCGCACTCTCCTTGAAATTCCGAGACCGCGAGAC
>NZ_JBFTMK010000861.1:0-1333 GCF_056396965.1 Pseudomonas sp. 05N434 | reverse complement strand
GGCCAGGCCCACACCGGCGTTCGGCAGTTGCGCGAAGTCGAAGGCGCGGTCCGGGTTGCCGACGTTCATCATGATCTTGAACGGCAGCTCCGGCATGGCATCCACGGAGTTTTTCTTGATGTCGAAGCCCAGTTCGCCTTCGAAGATGTAACCGGTGTCGCCTTCAGCGCAGGAAACGGTCACGCCCTGGCCGTCTTTCAACAGCTGGGTGGCGTTGCCGCAACCGACCACGGCCGGGATGCCCAGCTCGCGAGCGATGATCGCCGCGTGGCAGGTACRGCCGCCACGGTTGGTGACGATGGCGCTGGCGCGCTTCATGACCGGTTCCCAGTCCGGGTCGGTCATGTCGGAAACCAGCACGTCGCCCGGCTGGACTTTGTCCATCTCGGACACGTCCTTGATGATCCGCACCTTGCCGGCGCCGATGCGCTGGCCGATGGCGCGACCTTCCACCAGCACGGTGCCGGTTTCTTTCAACAGGTAACGTTCCATGACGTTGGCCTGGGTGCGGCTCTTCACGGTTTCCGGACGGGCCTGCACGATGTAGAGCTTGCCGTCGTCGCCGTCTTTGGCCCATTCGATGTCCATCGGGCACTTGTAGTGCTTCTCGATGATCATCGCCTGCTTGGCCAGCTCGCTGACTTCGGCGTCGGTCAGGCAGAAACGCGCACGATCGGCCTTGTCCACGTCGATGGTCTTGACCGATTTACCGGCGCGGGCTTCGTCACCGTAGATCATCTTGATGGCTTTGCTGCCCAGGTTGCGACGCAGGATGGCCGGGCGACCGGCTTCCAGCGTGCCTTTGTGGACGTAGAACTCATCCGGGTTCACCGCGCCTTGTACGACGGTTTCACCCAAGCCGTAGGCGCCGGTGATGAACACCACGTCACGGAAGCCTGATTCGGTATCGAGGGTGAACATCACCCCGGCGGTGCCGGTTTCGGAGCGGACCATGCGCTGCACGCCAGCCGACAAGGCCACCAGCTTGTGGTCGAAGCCCTGGTGCACGCGGTAGGAAATGGCGCGGTCGTTGAACAGGGAGGCGAACACCTCTTTGGCGGCGCGAATGACGTTTTCGACACCACGGATGTTCAGGAAGGTTTCCTGCTGACCGGCGAAGGAAGCGTCCGGCAGGTCTTCGGCGGTAGCGGAAGAGCGCACGGCCACGGCCATGTCAGGGTTGCCGGCCGACAGCGTGGCGAACGCGGTGCGGATCTCGGCGTTGAGCTTCTCGGGGAACTCGGCTTCCATGATCCATTGACGGATCTGGGCGCCGGTCTTGGCCAAGGCGTTTACATCATCGACGTCCAGGGCGTCGAGGGCGGCATGGATC
>NZ_JBFTMK010000860.1:0-1990 GCF_056396965.1 Pseudomonas sp. 05N434 | reverse complement strand
CCAAAGGCCAGTCAAAAAAAGCCGCAGCTAGCGGTTGGATCGGCT
Source organism: Pseudomonas sp. 05N434 (assembly GCF_056396965.1). Lineage (NCBI taxonomy): Bacteria > Pseudomonadati > Pseudomonadota > Gammaproteobacteria > Pseudomonadales > Pseudomonadaceae > Pseudomonas > Pseudomonas sp. 05N434. The sequence goes on along the minus strand of NZ_JBFTMK010000860.1, from coordinate 1,945 downwards.
CAGCGCTGGAGTATTACGACTTCTTTATCTATGCGACCGCGGCGGCCTTGCTGTTTCCACAGCTCTTTTTTCCATCTGATAACCCAGCGGTCGGCATCATTGCCTCTCTGGCCAGCTTTGGTGTGGGCTATATCGCCCGGCCGATAGGCGCTGTTGTCCTAGGGCATTTGGGTGATCGCCACGGCCGTAAAACGGTTCTGGTTTACTGCATGTTCCTGATGGGCTTCTCGACGATGTGTATCGGACTTCTGCCAACGTACCAGCAGATCGGGATCTGGGCGCCGGTGCTGCTTGTGACGTTGCGCCTGATTCAGGGTTTTGCGGTGGCCGGGGAGATCTCCTGCGCCAGTTCCATGATTCTCGAACACGCCCCGTCCGGCCGCCGTGGTTACTTCGCGAGCTTTACTCTCCAAGGAGTTCAGGCCGGGCAATTGCTCGCGGCAGCAGTCTTCTTGCCTCTCGCTCATTTTATGCCTGCGGATCAGTTCGCTTCCTGGGGTTGGCGGATTCCGTTCCTGCTCAGCGTCATCGTAGTCATCCTGGGATATATCATTCGCCGCCAGGTCGACGAGACACCTGTATTTGCCAAACAAAAAACGCAAGGCGAAGGGGTGCGTGTGACCGGCATGGCCATCGGACAGAACATAGGGACCGCGATGACTGCGTTTCTCCCGGCAATCTTCGTCACTGTTGCGCCCCCCGGCTCTGACAATATCCCGCTAAGAATCGGCTCTCTTACATTAGGTATCTGTGTTATCGCTGCGATCGCGGCGTTCACTACACGCGAAACATACCGGATTCGCCTTGAAGATCTCGGCAAGCGCAACGCAGTGCCTATTGCCAAAGAAGAATACGATCGTATGCGGGCCGAAGCGATGCGGGGCACAGCTCAGACAGCCGTCCCGAATGACCTGGCTAGCCAACTGCGTTCGTAACGACCTTCGACGATTACACTAGTGCGACCATTAGGTTTTCGCGACCCACAGGCCCGATGGGCAGAGCAGCATCATGCGGTCGGCACTTGCCAATGCATAGCCATCGACGCTGTGCATGCCCAAGAAGCCAGCCAGCGCTCCTCTTCCCGTCAACATCAAATATCAGGCAACCATGGCCTCACATATCACAGGAACAACTCGGCTTTATGGATTGGTCGGCCATCCGCTGGCGGCTGCCAAGTCTCCGCAACTATTCAACCGACTCTTTATAGAACAACAGGCAGACGCGGTTTGTATTCCATTCGAGGTCAAGGCCGATGACCTGTCCTCGTTCGTGGCCGGTGCCAGAGCATTGAACAATCTCGCCGGCATCCTGGTCACCATGCCTCATAAACAAAGGATGCTGGCTCTTGTCGACGAACTTCATCCGACTGCTCGTCAAGTGGGTGCAATCAACGTCATTCGTTGCGAGACAGACGGACGCTGGGTCGGTGCCGTATTCGATGGCCTCGGCTGTGTTCTTGGCATGCAATGGGAAGGCTTTCATCCAGCGAACAAGAACGTTCTTTTGGTCGGAGCTGGGGGCGCAGGCAGAGCGATCGCATTTGCCGTCGCATCGGCGGGAGCTCGATCGCTCACTATCTCCGATGTCGACGAACACCGAGCCGAGGATCTGGCGAAAGCCGTTGCTGCCGAAACAGGTTGCATCACGCTTTCTGGCCCACCCGACCCRCATGGCTATGAAATCGTGATCAATGCCACGCCGCTTGGCATGAACAAGAATGATCCTATGCCTGTGGATCCCGAGCGACTCGAACCCGGCACCCTCGTCGTGGATATCATCAACTCGCCGGAATCGACACCGCTTTGCGATGCTGCGCGTAAAAGAGGTTGTCGCACCCAGGACGGGGCCCCCATGCACAAAGGCCAGGCGTTGCTTGCACTACGCTTCCTTGGGTTCGATTACCACCCCGATAACGTAACAGCACCGCGCCAGGAGTGAGTACACA
>NZ_JBFTMK010000859.1:0-1349 GCF_056396965.1 Pseudomonas sp. 05N434 | reverse complement strand
TCCTAACTTGATAAAGTGGTTTTTTATGAGTTCACCGGTTTATTAGCTTATTGAGGGTTGCAGGCGCGAACGAAAATATTAGTGGCCAAAATAAGCTCGGGTAACTGTTTCGGGGTCCGAGTCCATTTTTATTTTGCCGTGCTCCAGCCAAATGACCCGATTGCATGTATGCAGCACCAGGTCACGGGAGTGGCTGGCTATCACCAAAATGCTGGTGGCTTGGACCAGTTCGTTCATCCGGGCTTCTGCTTTGTGCTTGAAGCCTTCGTCCCCTACGGACAGCCATTCGTCCATGATCAATATTTCAGGTCTGATGGTCGTCGATACCGCAAAGGCCAGGCGCAAGTGCATGCCGGAAGAGTACGTGCGTACCGGCAGGTCAATGAAGTCACCCAGTTCTGAAAACTCAATGATTTCGTCGAGTTTTTCTGCAATATCGCTTTTTGTCATCCCAAGCAGGATGCCGCGCATGAAGATGTTTTCCCTGCCGGATGCCTCCGGGTCTATCCCTAATGAAATATCAATGAGGGAAGCGACTTCGCCGCTGATACTGGCGGTGCCAGCGGAGGGGGCGTATACACCGCTCAGCAGTCTGAGTAATGTGCTTTTGCCAGCGCCGTTATGACCGAGCAATCCAACCCGGTCTCCGTCATTGAGGGAAAAAGTAAGGTCCTCCAGTGCTCTGACGATCACTCGACCTTGGTCGTTGGCACTGAGTTTGCCGCCTGTAGCGACTTGAATCAGTTGCTTTTTCAGAGAGCGAGAACTTGCGTTGTAGATAGGGAAATCAACGCATGCGTTATGAAATTCAATACAAGCCATAATAGTTTTCTTCTTAGAGCCAATAAGCAATGCGACGTTTATAGAGGCCATAGATGATGATCGCTATGCACCAGCCAAACAGAGCCATGCCCCCGGCCACGCACCAGCTAACAGTGCTCACATCCTGTCCGAGCAAGGGGGCCCTGACGATTTGTATGAGGTGATAGATGGGGTTCAAATCCAGTAAATAAGTGCCGGCTCGTCCTGGTAGCAGGCTTGGAAGCCACATGATTGGCGTCAAGTAAAAGGCAATTTGCAAGGCGCTCGCAATGATCTGCGGGAGATCGCGATATCGAGCGCATAAAAGGCTCAATATCAAGCAGATCCATGCCAGATTGAGAACAAGCAGTGCAAAGCCCGGGACACTCAACAGTGCTCCAAGACCCAGTGGCTTCTGAACAGCCAGCAGTACAAGCGGGAAAATGACGATGTTGTGCGCGAGGATCAAAGTATTGCGCCATATTGTGCGTAGAATATGCACGAATAATGGGATGGGGAGTTGTTTGATAATACTTTCTGCGGCGATG
>NZ_JBFTMK010000858.1:0-1350 GCF_056396965.1 Pseudomonas sp. 05N434 | reverse complement strand
GGATGACGAGGACGAAACGAATGAGGATGCGTAACTTCTGGCCACTGTTGATCGCCGGCAGCGTCGGCGCGATGGGCGTGCAGGCGGYGCCGGTCGACAACTACGAATTACTGGTGGGGTCGTACACCGCCGGCCAGAGCCAGGGGATTTATCGCCTGAACTTCGACAGCCGCACCGGGCAGATCGATGCCAAGCCGCTGCAAGTGGTGAAGAGCGCCAACCCGTCCTGGCTGACCGTGTCCAAGGATCAACGTCGCTTGTTCGCGGTCAACGAAAACGGCCCGGGGCAGGCCGATCCGGTAGGGCGCGTCAGCAGTTACGCAATCGATCCGAAAACCCATGAGCTGAGCCTGATCAACCAGGTGCAAACCCTGGGCAACGAGCCGACCCATTCGAGCATCAGCGGTGATGCCAGCCATCTGTTTGTCAGCAACTACTCGGTGGCTGAAGACCCGGGCGGCACCCTGGCGGTGTTACCGGTGAGCCCCGATGGCAAGCTGAAACCCGTCGTGCAGATGAGCGGTCATCCGTCCAGCCGGATCGACCCCGTGCGGCAGATGTCGGCGCACGTGCATTCGGCGATCTCTTCGCCGGATGGTCAATACGTGTTTTCCAATGACCTGGGCGCGGACAAGATCTTTATCTATCGCTTCGACCCCAAGGCCAATCCGGAACTGCCGTTGACTGCCGCCAAACCCGCGTCCGTCCCGTTGCCCCCCGGCAGCGGGCCGCGACATTTACTGTTCAGCGCCGATGGCAAGCACGCCTGGCTGACCATGGAAATGAGCGCGCAGGTGGCGGTGTTCGATTACAAGGACGGCCAACTCGAACAAACGCAGTTGGTCGATCTGGCGGCGGGGCTGCCCACATCGGGCAAGGCCGCGGCTGCGCTTCACGCCTCGGCCGATGGCAAGTTCCTTTACGTCAGCAACCGTGGCACCGCCAATCAGTTGCTGGTGTTCGCCATCGACCCGGCAACCGGCCACCTCAAGGAGCTTCAGCGTCGCTCAGTGGACGGCGATCACCCGCGCGAGTTCAGTCTCGACCCGAGCGGCAAATTCGTGCTGATTGCCAACCAGAAGAGCAACCAGATTGTCGTCATCGAGCGTGACGCCAAGACCGGTCTGTTGGGCAAAACCGTGCAAAAACTGCCAATGGATGCCCCGAGCGATCTCAAGTTCCTGCTGCGTCAATAGGCCGCAGGCCCCGGTTGATGGGGCCTGCAACCTTCTATTAATGAGACTGATATCGGCTAATGCTACAAAGCATTTCAAGGCGCCGACCCTCGGGAGTTAAGTTTGCTTCACAGCCCAACCGGGCAAGCAAGCCAACTGAATCGAGGAATACCGC
>NZ_JBFTMK010000857.1:0-1351 GCF_056396965.1 Pseudomonas sp. 05N434 | reverse complement strand
GGGGTACCACCGTCGACTTGTCACGGGAGTTCAAGAACGGCGTGAAGTTTGGCGGCTGGGTCACCCTGACCACGGCGTCGAAGGCGGAATATGGCGAGGGCAGCTTTGACAAAGGCATTTACATTTCCATCCCGTTCGACGAGCTGTTGAGTACCTCGACCATGCGTCGTGCCAATATCATTTGGACGCCACTGACTCGCGATGGTGGTGCGCGCCTGAGCCGTGCCTACTCATTGCAGACCATGACCGACGGGCGTGACAGCAGCCTGTTCTACAACAACTTCGAGAAAATTACCGAATGATCACATGGCTCAAAGGCTTGATCGAATTGCCGTTCTGGCTCCGGTGCCTGGCCTTTGCCATGGTAACGGCGATACTGCTGTTCGCGGGATTGCGCGCTCAGCCGATCCCGGAACTGTTCGTCGAAGAGGACAAGCTCCATCACTGGATCGGCTTTCTGGTATTTACATGCAGCTGCCGGCTGGCCTTTCCCAATGTGAAATTTCGGTGGGTCGCCGTGGGCTGTTTGCTCACTGGCGTAATCATCGAGGCCGCGCAAGGTATGATGCCGCTGCGCACGGCTTCACCCTACGACATGCTGGCAAATAGTATCGGCGTGTTGATGGGGTTATTGATTTCAAGGTACTGGGTGCGCTGAAAAGGCACGAAATACCAATCAGCCCGCCGGCATGTTGCAACCGCAGATCCTCTCTCTATTCCCCGCCAGTAACACCTCTCTTGCCGATAGCTCGAACTCCCTCAACCCGCTTAATCTAATAAAGGCGAAAAAACAGCTTGCTTTAGAGGCTATTGGGTTTTGAGGATTTTATGTATTTGCTCAAGATAGTCGAATCCAAATTTTTTAGTGGGTTCAATATAAGAGCCTTCCCCGAACTCGTTCCAGCAGCAAATAATGATTGTGTTTAGCGTTTTTTTGGGGTTGCCAAGAAGTTCTGCTTTTGCCCTGGATAAATGCTCTGAAAATTCCTCAGGGGTGCTGTAGGAGTTGTCGTGCGCTGGATCGCTGCTTCCACCCCAAGGAGTTCTATCCCACCCCGAGGTCACTGGGATGACGTAAGGTAAGGGGCTTGTTTTCAACGTAAAGTTCCAAGATTGAGAGTAGCCATCCATCAGCTCCGAATAGCTTTTGGATAGAGTACGAATCTCCGGAGCTTTTGATGGTCCGTACTGATAGTTGTAGGCACTCACTGCATCATACGTCTGATTTGGTAATTCAAGGGTTAGTGAGTCTTTTTTTGAACCTGGCGTCCCAATGAAAAAGATCCCGTTAAGTCCGGATTTTTTTGCTAGCTTACGCGCTCTCGTTAGTAGTTCATTGGGGGAAGAGCCA
>NZ_JBFTMK010000856.1:0-1352 GCF_056396965.1 Pseudomonas sp. 05N434 | reverse complement strand
CCTTTGTCCCTTGCTAAACGGCAGCAAGATCTGCCGTTTAGCAAGGGACTCACTTTTTTGCCCAGGAAACTCAAACAGCCTTGATCAAGGGTAAATTCTCAAGGTTGTCTCTGGTGGAGCTGTCCCTTCGAGAGGCACCTACAACCTAACGTGCCACGGGCTGCTCCGCCCAGTCACTGCGGCGGTGACAGGAGGCACATGGAAATAAATTTGTCCCATTTTTATTATCGCTAAACCTTTGCGACCTCAGGCCGCTATAGGCCAGAGCGAGCCCCTCCTCCAGGAACATCAGCCGTTAACGACTGAGGTACTTCGATAAGTTTAGTCGCCAGGCGGACCGCCTCTGTTCGTCCTAATTCACGTTCAAGCTCTCAAATTTTCACAGAAAAGAAAGGACACTTATGCGTCAACTTCTCCCCTTGGCAATCAGTTTGACTCTCATCGGCTGCGCCACCAGTAAAACCGACGTTCGCAATGAAGCCGAGGCTGGCAAGTTTGACCCTACCACCACCGCCCGTGTCCGTCTGATCACAGGCGATAACGCGCACGGCGGATTCGTCAGCGGCCAGACTTGCGAGAAGTTTTACAACGAGTCTCTCAAGAGTTTTCCCATCGAACAGTCCGGCTGGAAAACCGCCCATATCGACTCCGCAGGTCTTTATCCATTCAGGGAGTCAGACCATCAGAACAGCGTGATTGGCATGCCTGCGAGCAAGGAGAGCAAGCTGATCAACGAATCACCCCGACTCTACGACGAGCATGTCGTGACTGCCAACCAACCCTTCATTGCGACCTTTGGCATGGTTGGCTCGGTTTCATGCTCGCCCAAACCCGTGGTGTTCACGCCAGAGCCGGGGCAGGATTATGAAATGCAGTTCCAGATTGTCAAAATCAGCACGTTCAAAGCGGGTTGCATCATTCAGCTACGCAAACTCACTGCTGTTGGAAATACCACTATAGAAACGCCAATGCGACCACAGGTCTGCGCCAGGTCAGCAGATGGAAACTTTCACACCAAGGATCCACTCTTCAATGCCCAGTGAAGCCTCTGCTTCTTGCCTGCTTTGACCTTGCCGGATCACCGCTCAGCAACAATTCGTATAACCCCTGAAAAGGGCTCAAGCCAGCAGCTCGCTGATCCACCGAACCTGCCGGGCAATGTCTTGCAAAAAGGTGCAAAAAGGGGACTGATTTATTTCCTTCAAAATAAATCAGTCCCCTTTTCCGCCAATGTCGGTTCCGCACTTGGACCCCCGTGTCCTGGACGGCAAGCGCGTCATCCTGTTTGGCCCATTCGCGACCTTCAGCACCAAGTTCCTCAAAGAAGGCTCGTACCTGGACCTGCTGAGCAC
>NZ_JBFTMK010000855.1:0-1352 GCF_056396965.1 Pseudomonas sp. 05N434 | reverse complement strand
ATGCTGAACAGGCCATAAAACATCTTGTGATGCAGGCTGCGACCAGGCAGAAAGAACATCGCGCACAGCAGCAGGAAGTAGCCGAGTGGAAGAATCCAGAGGCAAATGAAATCGAAGACTCGATTGGATGTGTTGTTGAAGCCACTGAGTTGCATGCTGAGAGATTCAATCCTGAAGTTGATCGGCCATTTGGGGTGATGGCTATTTGATGTTGAATTCTGACGCTTAACAATAACAGCCTTTATGCGATTGCCAGAACCCTGAAGAAGCTGTGCTAAAGTCAGCGTCCTTTTTATCGACATTCGCGTGATATGACCGACTCCAGTCTCTCCGCAAGCCCATCGAGCTTGAAAATTTACTTCCGCCTGCTCAGCTATGTCCGGCCGTACATCAGCCTGTTCCTGATCAGCATTGTCGGTTTTCTGATTTTCGCTTCGACTCAGCCAATGCTCGGGTACATCCTCAAGTATTTCGTCGACGGCCTGTCCAATCCCGAAGCGGCGCTCTTTCCAACCGTACCGTACCTGCGTGATCTGCAACTGCTGCAGGCCGTGCCTTTGCTGATCATCCTGATTGCAGCGTGGCAGGGGCTCGGATCTTATCTGGGCAACTACTTTCTGGCCAAGGTTTCCCTCGGACTTGTCCACGACTTGCGTGTGCAGTTGTTCAACAATCTGCTGGTCTTGCCCAACCGTTATTTCGACAAGCATAACTCGGGTCATCTGATTTCGCGCATCACCTTCAACGTAACCATGGTCACGGGGGCGGCTACAGATGCGATCAAGGTCGTAATCCGTGAAGGCATGACGGTGGCGTTCCTGTTCGCCTCGCTGCTGTTCATGAACTGGCGCCTGACGCTGGTCATGGTTGCGATCCTGCCGTTGATCGCCTTTATGGTGCGCACCGCCAGCAAGAAATTCCGTAAACAGAGCAAGAAGATCCAGGCTGCCATGGGGGACGTGACCCACGTGGCCTCGGAAACGATCCAGGGCTATCGCGTGGTGCGCAGCTTCGGCGGCGAAGTCTATGAAGAAAGGCGCTTCTTCAATGCCAGCCAGGGCAACACCGACAAGCAATTGCGCATGACTCGCACCGGCGCTATCTATACGCCGCTGTTGCAGCTGGTGATCTACACCGCCATGGCGGTGCTGATGTTCCTGGTGTTGTTCCTGCGCGGAGATGCGTCCGCCGGTGACATGGTGGCCTACATCACTCTGGCAGGCCTGCTGCCGAAGCCGATCCGCCAATTGTCTGAAGTCAGCTCGACCATCCAGAAAGGTGTGGCCGGCGCCGAGAGTATCTTCGAGCAACTGGACGTCGAACCCGAAGTCGATAACGGCACCATCGAGCGC
>NZ_JBFTMK010000854.1:0-1356 GCF_056396965.1 Pseudomonas sp. 05N434 | reverse complement strand
AAGTATCTGCATTTGCACTGATACGGTTTGGAAGTCTTGATCGTTCAGTATGTTTTTGTATGCGTTGATTCGATGCTTGGAAACGATGCCGCTTCGTAAGTGTTCTTTAATGGAAATTTCGGGAGTGCTGATCGTGAGGTACGGCGAAATTAAATAAAATATCTCCCTCCAATTTGTATTTGCGCTCCACTCCAGCCTTGTCATGTTCGCTGAGTATGTTCCATGCAAAGTGATGCTAGAGTCTAGAGCTGCGGGGCTCAGCTCTTCGATTGCAGGAATGTTTTTCTGAAGCTCGTACTTTGTCTTCAGGGCTTGATTTTCTTTTCTTAGATCATTTATTTCACGGAGTAAATCCTCACTTGCTACGTTGTTGCCCCGAATCCATCCGACCCTTGGGAAACGCGATATAGCCTGTGCAATGCTGATTGCCACTTGCCCTGGCAAATCACTTCCGTTGATCCAGTACTTAACTAGCCGGCCAGTTGAGACGCGTGTTCTGAAGTTGTTGAGTTGTTCTCGCATCTCTGAAGATATTTCAGATTTTTCCACAGAGATTGAACTTGGGCTTTGATGAAGTAGTGCTAGGACCGGAATACTTTGCTCTACCGCGTATTCATACTCTTTCTCTGTGTAGCTAATCCCTTCTTCAGTGGTAGATCCATAGCGGCCACCAATAATTAGCAGGTAGTAATCGCAGTCATCGATAACTTTTTTGATGAACTCAAATTGTTCTTCATCTGTAGCAGGAAAAAGCTCCATGCCGGCAGGTATGCAGTCCATTTGCATGAGAGTCTGCGTGACCAGGGCTCGCTCCTCTTTCAGGTCTGTATAGGTCGAGCTGATAAATACCTGGTGCCTTTTCTGCATTTCTCTTTCCTTGATCGATCCATGGTGTGTTCGCTCAAGATAGCTATCGATTGTGGATGAGTCGAGACCTCCTTCAGTCGTGTTGCTCTGCGTTTTAGTACGGAGCGAAAAATTGCCCCCGGCGCCGATTCGCGCCAGGTGATTCGGCAGATGCGCCTGTAACTCCCACCACTGGTGGAAGTCTGGGTGTTACACCAGCGGTGGGGCATCGAGGTTTCCACCATTGGAGTAAACCTCCCATGCCCTTACGACCGTCTCGCGAAAGTGTCGGTTAGCCCAAAACGGGAATTCCCGCTTTGCCGTCTATCTACGCTGTGTTGATGTAGGATYGCCATCACCTACCACGAAAGGAGACTCGATATGGATGAAGAGCTGATGCGCCAGGTGCGGGAGGCAATCGACTACTTCCCACCGCGGCCGGACCTAGACGCACTCATCGAAAGTGGCGATTTAATCAAGGTTGCTGGCGGGTACCAAGCACCCACGGAG
>NZ_JBFTMK010000853.1:0-1359 GCF_056396965.1 Pseudomonas sp. 05N434 | reverse complement strand
CCATGCACATACCCTCTGATCATCCACTGCTGTTACGTATCGTCGACGACCTGGCCGAACACGGCTGGTCGCAGCAGAATATTTTCCTGCCCCTGGACCTGACCCGGGCGCTGGCCGCCGAATGTCGTAAACGTGCCGCCGAGGGTGAGCTCGCCCCGGCCGCCGTGGGGCGCGGGGCGTTTTCGGAGATTCGCGAGGGCATTCGCGGCGACCATATCCAGTGGCTCGAACCCGGCCAGGCCGAGTCCTGCGACAGCTACCTGGGGTTGATGGACAGCCTGCGTGAGGCGATGAATCGTGGTTTGTTCCTGGGCCTGGAAGATTTCGAAAGCCATTTCGCCCTGTACCCGCCCGGCGCTTTCTACCTCAAGCATGTCGACCGTTTCCGTGACGACGACCGGCGCATGGTCTCGGCGGTGATCTACCTCAACGACGCCTGGCTGCCCGAGCATGGCGGTCAGTTGCGCATGTACCTGGACGAAGGCGTCGAACACGATGTGGTGCCCACCGGCGGATGCCTGGTGGTGTTCCTGTCGGGCGACGTGCCCCACGAAGTCCTGCCCGCGACCCGAGAACGCCTGTCCTTGACTGGCTGGTTCCGCCGTCGTGGCAACGAGCCGTTCTGATCATGCAAAAGATTCTGGTAAGCCGCTGTTTGCTCGGTCACCGCGTCCGTTACGACGGCGGGGCCAGCGGGCCGTTCGATCTGTTGGAACAGTGGATTGCCGAGGGCCGGGTGGTGCCGTTGTGTCCGGAAGTCGCTGGCGGGTTGCCGACACCCAGGGCTGCGGCGGAAATTCCCGGCGGGCAGGGCGGTGAAGTGCTTGATGGCCTTGCATCGGTCATCACCACCGAGGGCGAGGACGTCAGTGCCGAGTTTCTATCGGGGGCTTCTCAGGCGCTGGAGCTGGTGCAACAGCACGGCATCCGGATTGCCGTGCTCAAGGCCAACAGCCCGTCTTGCGGGAATCTGCTGACCTATGACGGGACGTTCAGTGGAGTGAAGGTCAGCGGTGAGGGCGTGACCGCCGCGCTGCTCAAGCGCCATGGTGTGCAAGTCTTCAGCGAGCTGGAGTTGCCGCAAGCGGCGCAGGCCCTGGCAACCCTGAAGTAACAGCCCGCAGGGTTACTCATTCGCCCGAATCAAGGTTTCGGCGCCACACCCGCATCAGCCCCAAACCACTTGTGCTCCAGCGCCTCCAGCCGGCCATCGGCCTTGATCCGCTGCATTGCATTCTCAAGGCTGGCATGAAACGCCGGATTACCCTTCTGAAACGGAATCGCCAGGCTCACAGGGGTGGCCTTCGGTTTTTGTTCCGTCAGCGACTGCACCAACAGGATTGATCGCGGTTGCTCTTC
>NZ_JBFTMK010000852.1:0-1376 GCF_056396965.1 Pseudomonas sp. 05N434 | reverse complement strand
CTGCTGTCCCGTCAGGTAGGCGTTCCGTACATCGTGGTTTTCCTGAACAAGGCTGACCTGGTAGACGACGCTGAGCTGCTGGAACTGGTTGAGATGGAAGTGCGCGATCTGCTGAGCACTTACGACTTCCCAGGCGACGACACTCCAATCATCATCGGCTCCGCTCGTATGGCGCTGGATGGTCTGGACGATAACGAGATGGGCACCACTGCCGTCAAGAAACTGGTTGAAACTCTGGACAGCTACATCCCAGAACCAGTTCGTCTGACTGACAAGCCGTTCCTGATGCCAATCGAAGACGTATTCTCGATCTCGGGTCGCGGTACTGTTGTGACTGGTCGTATCGAGCGCGGTATCGTTCGCGTTCAGGATCCACTGGAAATCGTTGGTCTGCGTGACACTACCGTCACCACCTGCACCGGTGTTGAAATGTTCCGCAAACTGCTCGACGAAGGTCGTGCTGGCGAGAACTGCGGCGTGCTGCTGCGCGGCACCAAGCGTGATGACGTGGAGCGTGGTCAGGTTCTGGTTAAGCCAGGTACCGTTAAGCCGCACACCAAGTTCACCGCAGAAGTTTACGTTCTGAGCAAAGAAGAAGGCGGTCGTCACACTCCGTTCTTCAAAGGCTACCGTCCACAGTTCTACTTCCGTACTACTGACGTGACTGGTAACTGCGAGCTGCCAGAAGGCGTTGAAATGGTAATGCCAGGCGATAACATTCAAATGACTGTTACCCTGATCAAAACCATCGCAATGGAAGACGGTCTGCGTTTCGCTATTCGCGAAGGCGGCCGTACCGTTGGTGCTGGCGTTGTAGCTAAAATCATCGAGTAAGCTTCTCTTCTGAGATAGCTTCGATGCTTTGAAAAAGCCCCCGCTCAGCGGGGGCTTTTTTATTGGGTTGACACCTATCGGGGGCGTCTATAGAATTGCGCCTCCTTTTAACGGGCGTATTGCGCCCGGTGGGAATAGCAGCCGGAGTCTGAAATCCAATGCAAAATCAGCAAATCCGTATCAGGTTGAAGGCTTTTGACCATCGCCTGATCGACCAATCCACCCAGGAAATCGTGGAAACCGCGAAACGTACTGGTGCTCAAGTGCGTGGTCCAATTCCACTGCCTACCCGTAAAGAGCGGTTCACCGTTCTGGTCTCCCCGCACGTCAACAAAGACGCGCGTGACCAGTACGAGATCCGTACTCATAAGCGCGTTCTGGACATCGTCCAGCCAACGGATAAAACCGTTGATGCTCTTATGAAGCTTGATCTTGCGGCCGGTGTGGAAGTGCAGATCAGCCTCGGCTAAGACTCGGTCTTAGTCGTGTAACGCTCTGAAATGGGCGGCCATAGCGGGTGAAAGCCCCGTACACTCATGAGG
>NZ_JBFTMK010000851.1:0-1376 GCF_056396965.1 Pseudomonas sp. 05N434 | reverse complement strand
GTGTTGTTGGTGGACGATCAGGCGATGATCGGCGAGGCGGTGCGCCGTGGTCTGTCGAACGAAGAAAACATTGACTTCCACTTCTGCGCCGACCCGCACCAGGCCATCGCCCAGGCGATCCGCATCAAGCCGACGGTGATCCTTCAGGATCTGGTCATGCCCGGCCTGGACGGCCTGAGCCTGGTGCGCGAATACCGTAATCACCCGGCGACCAAGGACATTCCGATCATTGTCCTGTCGACCAAGGAAGACCCGCTGATCAAGAGCGCGGCGTTTGCCGCCGGGGCCAACGATTACCTGGTCAAGCTGCCGGACAACATCGAACTGGTGGCGCGCATCCGCTATCACTCGCGCTCCTACATGACCCTGCTGCAGCGTGACGCGGCGTACCGTGCGTTGCGGGTCAGCCAGCAACAGTTGCTCGACACCAACCTGGTGCTGCAACGCTTGATGAACTCCGACGGCCTGACCGGGCTGTCGAACCGTCGGCACTTCGACGAATACCTGGAACTGGAGTGGCGGCGTTCGTTGCGTGACCAGACGCAATTGTCGTTGCTGATGATCGATGTCGACTATTTCAAGTCCTACAACGACAGTTTTGGCCACCTCGAAGGCGATGAAGCCTTGCGCAAAGTCGCCACGGCCATTCGCGACGCCAGCGCCAGGCCATCGGACCTGCCGGCCCGTTACGGCGGCGAAGAGTTCGTCCTGGTCTTGCCCAACACCTCGCCGGGCGGTGCGCGGCTGGTGGCGGAAAAACTGCGCCAGACCGTGGTCGGATTGAAGATCCCGCACGTTTTCCCGACCGAAGGTTCGTGCCTGACCATCAGCATCGGCCTGTCGACCGTGATCCCGCAGCCGGGCAGCGACTGCCGGCAATTGATCTTGGCGGCGGACAAGGGGCTGTACCTGGCGAAGAACAATGGGCGCAATCAGGTGGGAATTGAGTAACCCGCTGACTGTAGCGCTGTAGCAGCTGCCGAGCCCGCGAGGCTGCGTTCGAGGACGAAGTCCTCGCAAGTCCTGTGTATGCGGTTTGCCTGAATGACCGCGTTGTCTGACTTTACGACGGCTGCGCCGCCGAACGCAGCCTCGCGGGCTCGGCAGCTGCTACGGGCCCCCCGCGTTATTCCGTAAACCATTCGCCCCTAAAGCCGCCAGGCGGGCTGCCTTGACAGCGTGATTACGTTATACTCGCCGGCTTTCAAAAGTTCGCCAACGAGTGCTGCCCGCCATGGAAATCAACCCGATCCTTAACAGTRTCAAGGACCTGTCCGAGCGCTCCGAAACTATTCGGGGGTATCTTTGACTACGATCAAAAGCATGAGCGTCTGACCGAAGTCAATCGCGAGCTTGAAGATCCGAGTGTCTGGAAC
>NZ_JBFTMK010000850.1:0-1377 GCF_056396965.1 Pseudomonas sp. 05N434 | reverse complement strand
GAATAAGACTCGCTGCTGCCAATGATCTCGTGGTTACCGGCCTTCAGATTGAAGTAAGGATGGCCATCCTTGGTGGCTTTTTTCTCGTAGCGTTCGTCCAGCGGGCTATTGGCCTGGACCGAGGCGATTCCGCTATCGACCGCACCGCGCGTGGTATACAGCTCACTGACCAGAATGGTTTCGGCGTTGGCCGCTTTCAACACAAACTTGAACTGACCATTGCTGGTTTTGCTCACTTCGTACCATCCAGACATGCTTGTTCTCCTTGGCGATTGAGAGGTTTCGCGCTTCAGAGTAAAGACCAAGCCAGGTTTTCTGTCGCCGGTAAGGTCCAAACAAAACCGCCCTACTTCACCACCGTCCGCACCACCGACAACTCAGGTGCCTGCACCCGGCGCTGGCTCAAATAGCGCATGCAACTGACCCGCAAGAACGAGGCGAAATTCACCACCTCGCCGCGGTAGTCCATCACCTCTTCATACAGTTTGGCGATCAACTGATTGGTGGTCATGCCGTCGACCTCGGCGATTTCGCTGAGGATGTCCCAGAACTGGTTCTCCAGCCGCAGGGTGGTCACCACCCCGCAGATGCGCAGCGAGCGGGAGCGCGATTCGTAGAGAATCGGATCGGCCTTGACGTAGAGCTCGCACATGGACAGGTCCCTCGTTAAAGCGTGATTTTAGTGCCCAGCAACCCGAGGAAACCGGCCAGCCAGCTCGGGTGCGCCGGCCAGGCCGGGGCTGTGGCCAGATTGCCTTGAACGTGGCCTTCCGTCACCGGGATATCGATGTACGTGCCGCCAGCCAGGCGCACTTCCGGGGCACAGGYCGGGTAGGCGCTGCATTCGCGACCTTCAAGAATGCCGGCAGCGGCCAGCAATTGCGCGCCGTGACACACGGCCGCGATCGGTTTGCCAGCCTTGTCGAACGCTTGCACCAGCGCCAGGACTTTTTCGTTCAGGCGCAGGTACTCCGGCGCACGACCGCCCGGGATCAGCAGCGCGTCGTAGTCCGCCGCATCGACCTTGGTGAAATCAAAGTTCAGGGCAAACAGATGACCGGGTTTTTCGCTGTAGGTCTGGTCGCCTTCGAAGTCATGAATCGCCGTGCGCACGGTCTGGCCGGCGGTTTTGTCCGGGCAAACGGCATGCACCGTGTGGCCGACCATCAGCAGCGCCTGGAAGGGCACCATCACTTCGTAGTCTTCGACGTAATCGCCAACCAGCATCAGGATTTTTTTAGCAGCCATGGGGAGGACTCCTCTGGAAAATGCGTGGGCCTGCAGGAGTATTCAAGGTAGTCCCAGGATTTTTTTAGCAGCCATGGGGAGGACTCCTCTGGAAAATGCGTGGGCCTGCAGGAGTATTCAAGGTAGTCC
>NZ_JBFTMK010000849.1:0-1383 GCF_056396965.1 Pseudomonas sp. 05N434 | reverse complement strand
GCGCTGACGTGCTCGCCAACAAATTCGGCGACCGTGTGAAAATCCCCCCCAGCGCGGAGAGAGACGACGCCACCGCTGGGCAACTTCCCCCACAGCTATGGGCCAAGGCTAGCCAAAACAAATAAACATGCCTATCATCCCTCGCTTATAGATCAAACTATAAATATTCAAGGCCTGACATGTCAGCAAAATTGGAATCCGGAAACAATAGACTATTCCCTCTTGAAGCCTATAGGGGAATAGCTGCATTTATTGTGCTTGTTCACCATTTTTTTTTAGGGTTTTCCCCATATACAACTGGATTATTAGGGGACGCACGAAACAAAGACAGTTTAATAGGGCAGCCATATTTTGCTCTTTTTAACGGCACAGCAGCTGTCGGTTTTTTCTTCACCCTTTCCGGGTTTGTTTTATGCTGGTCCTATTTTAATCATGAAAACCCACAAAAACTGCTTCTGGCATTTCTTAAAAGATTTCCTAGACTGGCCGCCACAGTAACGATTACCACTGTCGCAAGCTACTGCTTATTCAAGCTTGGTTTTTACTATTTCCACGACGCTTCACAACTTAGCTTGAGCCCATGGCTTGCGACATTTGCTTACGGATGGACGCCAGGGTTTGAACCGAGCTTCTGGGGAGCTCTAACACAAGGAATGACAACTTTTTTCACAGGAGTAGCTAGCTACAATACAAACCTTTGGACTATGAAACCCGAATTTTACGGCAGCATGATTGTCTTTATGCTTGCATGCTTTATTTCAGTAATACTCGAATACCGCTACCTTACTTATGCCTTCATAATCATTTCAATATCAGCACTGTTCTATAACGACTTCATATTCCCCTTTGTTGCCGGTACATTTCTTTCTGTTTATCTGACCAAAAACAAAAATGAAATCCCCTTCCTCGCTTCCATAGCATTAATTATTTTYGGGCTATACTTGCTCGGATACATGATCCCGGAAAAATCATACGCTTGGGCTTCAGTCATCCCAGATATTATGAAAGCTCACACCCAAACCTTGCTCCACACACTT
This sequence comes from Pseudomonas sp. 05N434, assembly GCF_056396965.1. Lineage (NCBI taxonomy): Bacteria > Pseudomonadati > Pseudomonadota > Gammaproteobacteria > Pseudomonadales > Pseudomonadaceae > Pseudomonas > Pseudomonas sp. 05N434. Next base: position 346 of record NZ_JBFTMK010000849.1, on the reverse strand, counting down.
GGTTCTGCCTGCATAATATTCGCAACCATGAGCAATCAAAAAGTGTTTAAAAACCTGAACGGAAAATTTTTAAGAGGCATTGGAAAAATCAGTTTTCCACTCTATCTTGTCCACACCCTTGTGATCTGCTCGCTATCAAGCTACGTATATATCAAACTTGCAAATCATGGAATCAGCAACACACAAAGCTTAATTATCGTATTTATTGTCACCGCTACCACTTCAATAGCACTAGCAGTACCACTCTCTCGCTTTGACGACTGGTGGGTTAAGCAGGTCAATTCAATCACACGAAAACTATTGAAAGAAAAACAATTAGTCCATCGACTCGACCCACAAGATGCAC
>NZ_JBFTMK010000848.1:0-1390 GCF_056396965.1 Pseudomonas sp. 05N434 | reverse complement strand
CCGGAATTCATGCCAACAGGCAGGCAGTAAACTGCATTTGGGCGCGAAAAGGCATTGCATAAGGAGGGGTGACATCGCGCATCATGGCAGGGTCCATTCCAGGGAGATTTTCATGCGCAGCCTGTCATCCGTTTTGCATCTTGGCGTGTTGTCATTCGGGTTGGTGTTCAGCGTCATCGCGTCGGCGGCCGATGAACAACAGCTGGTAGAGTCGATCAACGTTTACCGCAGCCAGGTACAGCGCTGTGCCGGACAGGCGTCTTCGGAGTTACCACCGCTGGCCAGCGATCCGCGCCTGGTGCTGTCCGCCAACAGCATCGGCGACCTGCAGCAGGCACTGGCCCGCGCGGCGTACCCGATGGTTAATGTGCAGGCAATCAGCTTGTCCGGCCCGCGTGATGCGCCCGCCGCGATGAAGGCGATTCAGGAGAGCTTCTGCCGGGTGGTGCTGGACCCGCAATTTGTCGATATCGGCGTCAGCCGGGAGGGCCGCGAGTGGCGCATCGTGCTGGCGCGCCCGCTGTTGACGGGGCGCTTGGGCGACTGGCAGGCGGAGGGACAGAAACTCCTTGAAGCGATGAACAGCGCCCGCACGCAAGCGCGCCAGTGCGGTACCCAATCCTTCACCGCCACCACGCCGCTGGTCTGGAACGCCACGCTGGGATCAGCCGCCGAGGGCCACAGCCGGGCCATGGCCAACCAAAACTTTTTCGATCACAAGGACCGCGACGGCCGCACGCCGGGTGATCGGGCTGAACTGGCGGGGTACGCCGGCCAGCAGGTCGGTGAGAACATCGCCGCCGGGCAGGACACAGTGCGCAAGGTGGTCGATGGCTGGCTGGCCAGCCCGGGGCATTGCGCCAACCTGATGAACCCACAATTTCGCGAATTGGGTGCAGCCTATGCGGTGGACCCGAAGAGTGACGCGGGTATTTACTGGACGGCGATGTTTGGCACGCCGTAAAGGCGGCTGCTTGATTGTGCTGCGCTAGCGCATCAAGACACCATCAATGACGTTGCCGTTGCCGCTGTAGCTCGGTCTTCAACCAGAGGTTGGCCGGTTGTATGCCTGCCGGACAGCGCACTTCATAGGCGCGGCCACTCATGCTGCTTTGGGTGGCCGCCAGCTCAATAAAGTCTTCGGCGCTGTTCACCCTGTCCTGTTCTTCAAGGTACTCCAGCTTCTTCTCCAGATGCGCCCGGGCTTGAGGGCCGCCGTATTCGCTTCCGTTGCGCACAAACCGGCATTCACTGTGCTCGACAAAGTCCAGCAAGCTGTTTATTTCCTGAGTGGCTTGAGGTGGGATTTGTGCCTGTGCATTGAACACCACGGCAGTCAGGCCGATACCTGCCGCCGTCAGCCATTGAGTGAGGGGTGCAACAATATGCC
>NZ_JBFTMK010000847.1:0-1395 GCF_056396965.1 Pseudomonas sp. 05N434 | reverse complement strand
GTCCCACTCCCCGCCGATCCACCGGCATTAATCTTCACCACCGGCCCAACCACGGTAACCCCACCCGCATCGAGCTTGATGAAGCTCCCTCCCGCCTTTACGGTCAGCTCCATCCCAGCCTCGATAACAATCTTGTCCCCAGCCTTCAGGTGAATCTCCTTCCCGGCACTGGTCAGCTGCGCAGTCCCCAGCTTGACGTGCTGGTTCTGCCCAATCGTCAGGTGATCATCCATCCGCGCCTCAGTCTTGCGATCCGCAATCGTGGTGCGGTGCTCTTCGGCCTTCAGCTCGGTGTAGGTGTTCTTCACCACGGTGTCGTGGCGTTCATTCCCCACCCGAATCTTCTGGTCGTGCTCGATGTTTTCATCCCAATCCCGTTGGGCATGAATAAAGATCTGCTCCGCCCCTTTCTTGTCTTCGATCCGCAGTTCGTTGTACCCGCCGCCCCCCGGTGAGCTGAGGGTTTTGAAGACGGTGCGGGTTCTGTTCGCTGGCAGGTCGTAGGGAACCTGGTTTTCCTTGTGGTACAGGCAACCGGTTACCAGCGGTTGGTCGGGGTCGCCTTCGAGGAAGGTGACGAGGACTTCCATGCCGATGCGCGGGATGGCGATGGCGCCGTAGCGGTCGCCGGCCCAGCTCGAAGAGACGCGCATCCAGCAGCTGGTTTTGTCGTCGGCCAGGCCTTCGCGGTCCCAGTGGAATTGCACTTTGATGCGGCCGTACTGGTCGCAGTGGATTTCTTCGCCTTTGGGGCCGGTGACCATGGCAGTCTGGCTGCCGAGGACGCGGGGTTTGGGGTGTTCCAGGGCCGGGCGGTAGAACACGTTCCACGGGGTGGCGAGGAAGCGGTTGCGGTAGCCCTGGTGGAAGTCGTCTTTGTTGTCGGTGGTGTCGCTGGTCACCGCCTCTTCGAGCACTTGCGGCTGTTTGCCTTCGTGGACGACTTCGGTGAGTAGCCAGAGGTCGTTCCACTCGGTGCGCGGGTGGTCGGACATTTCCACGAAATGGCCGCTGACGAGGGTGGTCTGGTCGCCACGGCCTTCGGCTTGTTGATAGTCGGCGCGGTGGCGTTCCAGGGCGCGTTGGCTGAGGAATTTGCCGCGGGCGCGGTCGAGGAAGCGGCCGGGGTAGTCGTAGTCTTCGAGGTCCGGTTCGGTGCTTTCACCGTCGGGTTTGTACGCCGCTTCGAGTCGCAGGTTGGGCTTTTCGAAGTCGTAGTCGCGACGGGTGACGCGGCCGGTGCGGGTTTCCAGGCGCAGTTTGAAGCCTTTGATCACCGGTTCGTCGGCGACCATGCCGCTGCCTTGGACGTAGGCGGTGGGCTGGCCGAGTTTGGGGAACACGGTCTGGTCGTCGCCGAACACCAGCAGGTGGGCTTTTTCGCTGTGCTGGAAG
>NZ_JBFTMK010000846.1:0-2105 GCF_056396965.1 Pseudomonas sp. 05N434 | reverse complement strand
CCCTGGTGAATCGGGAAGCTCAAGCAACCACCCTCACCGGGGGAGAGGCGTCTCTGACACAGGCTCGCCAATCGTCGTTCATTGCCTATGAGAAAGGCACGGCCAGCCTGATCGACGTCCTGCACGCCGACGAGACGATGCTGCAGGCTTCCGATGCCCGGGCACAAGCACGAACGGAATCAGCACGGGCGGCGGTCGCGGCATTCAAGGCGCTCGGTGGTGGCTGGCAGCCTCCTGAAGCCCAGCCTGTTGCGACACGATGATTTAACCAGGTGATGTAGCACTTGATGCACGCACCTCCCCCCTCTTTCAGCTACTACCCAATCCGAGAGTGGGTTCGCTCACCGACTGACGCGGTCAGCAGCCAATTGCTCAATAGAAACCAACCGGAGTAAAGCGAAATGAAGTCGAACGAAAATTCCTGGGTGCTCATCACCGGCGCATCAAGCGGATTTGGCGAGGAGTTTGCCCGGCAATATGCAGCGCAGGGAAAATCGCTCGTTCTGGTAGCAAGAAGRCTGAGTAAGCTCGAAGCGCTATCGGCGCAGTTGCGCGAACGCTTCGGCGTTGATGTGATCGTCGAACAAGTAGACCTGTCCTCGATCCCGGCGATCATCGGACTGCATGAGCGACTCAGCGAACGCAATATAGTGATCGATGTGCTCATCAACAATGCGGGTCATGGATTGCAGGGGCCTTTCCTGGATCAACCTCTGGATGAGTCCCTGACCATGATTGATTTGGATATCGCCAGCCTGACAGCCCTGACACGCCTTTTCGCGGCCGACATGCGAGCCCGCAAACGTGGGCACATCCTGATGGTCGCCAGCTTGCTGTCCTTCCAGGGCGTGAAGAATTTCGCCGTTTACTCTGCCGCGAAAGCCTATGTTCTTCGCTTCTCTGATGCGCTTCATCGCGAACTGAAGAATGACGGCGTCGTCGTTACCGCACTTTGCCCAGGAATGTCGGATACCGGATTTGCAGAAAGCGCCAAGCAAAAGATCACGCCGGTCTTGAAAAGGGTGATGATGCAGCCCCAACCCGTCGTACGCGCAGGAATCCGTGCGCTGCAAGCCGGACGCATGAGCGTGGTGCCGGGTTTTGGCAACAAGGCCATTACTGTCTTGACTTGGGCCACACCTCGTCGGTTTCATCAGGGCCTCTCCTCCCATAAGTAGGAATAAGCAACATCGATCGTGACATTGTCCGCCGGAGTCCAGCCAGCACCGAAGCTGATAACCTTCCGGTCACCCGTAGGAATGCGCGGTCCACGGTTGGTGTTGTTGGTGGGAGACTGGTCGACCGAGAAGCCTGCGCGAAGTACCCATTGGCTGTTCAATTTGTACGCCGTGCCGATAGCGTGAGCCCACGTATCATGCCAGTTCTGTTCTTCGGTAATAGTGCCCAGCGAGCCGCTCAACAAAGGGGGTAAACCCGTGTTCTCGATGGTTAATTCTTTAAAGCGACTCCAGCGTGTCCAGGTACTCCCCAAATATAGAGTCCAGTCATTATTGAGCTGATGAGTCACCGAGAAATCCACTGACTCTGGGGTATCCACATCCAGCGAAGCGTCATAACTCCGGCCGCTGACCCCCAACACGCTAAAGATGCCGTCGGTGACCTTGGTCTTGGCGTCCAAGTGGTAACTGACCTTGGAATGGTAAGTCATGCCCAAGCGAGTTTGGTCTGTAGCCTGCACCAGGATACCGGCGTTGAAACCGAGGGCCGTGTCATCGCCCGTGCTTTTGAGTTTTCCGTCATTGCGACCTGGGCTAAGTGGATTGGGCACCATCCCGGACAGCTCACCGGTGATGCGGTTGATGGTCGGACCGAAGCCGATCGAAACTTTGTCGTTAAAGGCATAGCTGATGGTGGGCTGGAACGTAAGGGTCGTGACCTCACTTTTGTTGGCGTAGTAACGCCCGGCAAAACCGCTGCCATAGTCAGTCATCAGACCGAAAGGTACATAAAAACCTACACCGAACGCCCAATGCTCATCGATGGGTTTGACGTAGTAACCCATAGGCACTGTGGTGGTTGGCACCATGTCGCCGTCTTCCTGGCCTCCGAATGTACTGCGGGTTTGGCTTATGTCAGTCTTCGCG
>NZ_JBFTMK010000845.1:0-1397 GCF_056396965.1 Pseudomonas sp. 05N434 | reverse complement strand
CTTGAAGCCACTGCTGCCGGCCCGACCGCCGCAAGCGCGGGCGGCTCTGCCGGTGGCGGCCACAGCTTCGTGGCTCTGGAGGCAACCGCTGCCCGGGTCGACCCGACCATTGGCTTCCCTACCGCAGGCCTCGCCACTGCGGCTTTGGCAACACAAAACACCACTGGCGGCCAGACCGCCAATACCAGCTCCAATGCTCTGCGCGAATCGACCCTGAGCCTGAGCGCCACGCCGACCATCACCGAGGCCGGTGGTGTACTGGTTTACACCGCGACCCTGACCCAGGCACCGCTGACCGACCTGACCATCACCCTGTCCAACGGCGCGGTGATCGTGATCACAGCCGGCCAGACTACCGGTACCGTCAACGTTCCTCTGGCGCCGAACGACACTGTTTATAACGATCCGACCCAAATCGACGTGACCGTCACTGGCACCACGGGTGGCAGCGGTATCGTGGTCACCCCGCCGACTGCTCCGGCCGTGACCCAGGTCACCGACACCGTCGACACCACTACCGTTACGCTGACAGCGGGTTCAAGCGTCACTGAAGGTGGCCAGATCACCTACACCGCCACCCTGACCAACCCGGCGCAGACGCCGGTCACCGTKACCCTGTCCAACGGYTCGACCATCACCATCGAAGCCGGAAAAACCACCGGTTCCGTGAACGTCGAAACCCCGGCCAATGACGTCTACAACAACGGCAGCACCGTCAGCACCACGATCACYGGYRCSACCGGTGGCAAYTTCGAGAACCTCGTACCGAGCACCACGCCGGCCGTCACCACCATTACCGACTCGATCGACARYACCGGCCTGAGCCTCAGCGCCACCGGCACCGTTGTCGAAGGCGGCCAGATCACTTACACCGCCACCCTGACCAACCCGGCTGGCACGCCGATGACCGTGACCTTGAGCAATGGCTCGGTCATTACCATCGAAGCGGGCAAAACCACCGGCAGCGTGACCGTCGATACCCCGGCCAATGACGTCTACAACAACGGCAGCACCGTCAGCACCACGATCACCGGCACCACCGGCGGTAATTTCGAACAACTGACCCCGAGCACCGAGCCGGCACTCACCACCATCACCGATTCGAAAGACGACACCGGCCTGAGCCTGTCGGCGTCCACCGAAGTGGCCGAAGGTGGTCAGATTCTGTACACCGCGACCCTGACCAATCCGGCGGGCACGCCAGTCACCGTGACCTTGAGCAACGGGGCCGTGATCACCATCGCTGCAGGCGCGACCACTGGCAGCGTGAGCGTCGCCGCCCCTGCCGATGACGTTTACAAAGACACCGGCACGGTCCAGGCGACCATCTCCACCGCCACCGGTGGCAATTTCGAAAACCTGGTGCCGAGCACTGCCCCGGCAGCCACCACCGTCAC
>NZ_JBFTMK010000844.1:0-1407 GCF_056396965.1 Pseudomonas sp. 05N434 | reverse complement strand
TTTCAATGCAGGAGCCGCCGAAGGCTGCGCTCTTTGGGGAATCACGCGAGGGCTTTGTCGAGGGCCCTTTCGATTTCCGATTTGATGGTGCTGCTCATGGCGGACATCAACAGCCCCAGTTCGACATCGACCCTGATCGAATCCTCGCCCACATGCACTGCCCCTTTCACACCGGAGCGCTTGAGGTTCAGCGTGTCGCCAGACCACTGTGGCTCCAGGCCATATTGATCGGACAGTTTCTGCGCCAACTTGTCGGCCTTCTCGCGGGCCGCTTCCTTACCCAGGCCATGGGCACGCTCAACACTAATATGGGCCATCGAATGACTCCTGCTTTATGGACACTTCCTGAAGCATCTTGACCGTTACTGCGTCAAAACGTCCCGGTTTCTCTATATCTTACCTTCAGCCTTGCCAAGACAAAGCAGGCCACCGGGATTAGAATGTCCCGCATTCTATTTTGGTGACAGCGATATGACTGATCAGCGCAAAGGCAGCGATGCCGAACCCACCACTCACTTCGGCTTCAAAAACGTTCCGGAAAGCCAGAAAGCGGAAAAAGTCGCTGAGGTTTTCCACTCGGTAGCCGCCAAGTACGACTTGATGAACGACCTCCTGTCGGGCGGCATGCACCGTCTGTGGAAGCGTTTCGCGATCGAACTGTCGGGCGTGCGTGCCGGTAACCGCGTGCTGGACATCGCCGGCGGCACTGGCGACCTGACCAAAAAGTTTTCGCATCTTGTGGGGCCAACTGGTCAGGTAGTGTTGGCCGACATCAACGAATCCATGCTCAAGGTCGGTCGTGACCGCCTGCTGGATCTGGGTGTGTCCGGCAACGTCGAATTCGTCCAGGCCGACGCTGAAAAGCTGCCGTTCCCGGACAACCACTTCGACTGCGTGACCATCGCTTTCGGCCTGCGCAACGTGACGCATAAAGAAGACGCCCTGCGCTCGATGCTGCGCGTGCTCAAGCCCGGCGGTCGCCTGCTGGTGCTGGAGTTCTCCAAACCCACCAACGCACTGATGTCCAAAGCCTACGATGCCTATTCGTTTGCCTTCATGCCGTTGATGGGCAAGCTGATCACCAATGATTCGGAAAGCTATCGCTACCTGGCCGAATCGATCCGCATGCACCCGAATCAGGAAACCCTGAAGTCGATGATGGTCGAGGCCGGTTTCGACCGCGTGACCTACCACAACATGACCGCAGGCATCGTCGCCCTGCACCGTGGCATCAAACCCTGATGTTGCTGGCCGGCCTGCTCGCCAGCGTTGAACTCGGTCTGAACCGGGTGCTGCGTCTCGACAGCACGGCGCTGCCGCGGCTGGCGCATTTGAGTGGCAAGGTGATTGCCGTCGACTGCCGCAGCCCGGCGTTGCAATTGTTCATCCTGCCCAGCGATGAAGGCC
>NZ_JBFTMK010000843.1:0-1408 GCF_056396965.1 Pseudomonas sp. 05N434 | reverse complement strand
GTACAGTGATGCCCTGGCCAGCGGTCAGATCCTCGCTCCGGCCAAGAGCATCGAGCAGATGCAGCACGTGATCTACAACGCCTACACCAACGCAACGCTGACCGCGCTGTTCCTGTTCGTGGTGTTCAGCATCCTGTTCTATGCGCTCAAGGTCGGTATTGCCGCCTGGGGCACCAAAGAGCGCACGGATAAAGAATCGCCATTCCAGGCTCTGCCGGATGYGTAACCTGAGGATTGCAGCATGTTCAATGACCTGAGTCGCCTCGGTAAATACCTCGGTCAGGCCGCGCGCCTGATGGTCGGCATGCCCGACTACGACAACTACGTCGAGCATATGCAAACCAAACACCCGGACAAACCGGTGATGAGTTACGAGGCGTTCTTTCGGGAGCGCCAAGAGGCTCGTTACGGCGGCAAGGGTGGACCGAAGTGCTGTTGATGTACGCGGTTTAGGTAACACACCACTGTAGGAGCAGGGCTTGTCGGCGAAGGCGATCTTCAAGATGCTTTCGCCGGCAAACCTGGCTCCTACAGTTTTTTTGCGTCCGGGAGATCTTATTTTGTTAGCGCCAATCCCTGTCACGATCCTCAGCGGCTTTCTCGGCGCTGGCAAAACCACCTTGTTGCGCCACCTGCTCAAAGCCGAGCACGGCCTGAAAATCGCCGTGATCGAAAACGAGTTCAGTGACGCCGGCATCGACACCCAACTGTTGGGCGACGAGCCAGTGCAAGTGATGACGCTGTCCAACGGCTGCGTTTGCTGCACCATCCACACCGATTTGACCAAAGCGCTGTACCTGCTACTGGAGCGCCTGGACAGTGGCGAAATCGCCTTTGACCGCCTGGTGATCGAATGCACCGGTCTGGCCGACCCGGCCCCGGTGGCACAAACCTTTTTTATCGATGAAGAGCTGCGCGAGCGCTACATCCTCGACGGCATCATCACCCTGGTGGACGCGGCTCATGCCGAACTGCACCTGACCCAGACCATTGCCCAGGCGCAGATCGGTTTTGCCGACCGCTTGCTGGTGAGCAAGCGCGATCTGGTGGATGAGCCGAGCTTCACTGCCCTCAGCGAACGCCTGACCCGGATCAACCGTCGCGCGCCGATTCGTGTGGTCGACCACGGTAAGATTGATCTGGCCGAATTGCTCGATGTGCGTGGCTTCAACCTCAATGCCGACCTCGGTGGTGGCGTGAGTTTGCGCCCGGTGAGCAAGGCGCCCTCCATCGATCGCATTTCCAGCCTGGTGCTGCGTACCGACAAACCGCTGGATATCGACAAGCTCAGCGAGTTCATGAACGAACTGCTGGAAGACCATGGCAAGCAATTGCTGCGCTACAAAGGCGTTTTGAACATTCTTGGTGAGCCGCGGCGCATGGTGTTCCAGGGCGCATGGTGTTCCAG
>NZ_JBFTMK010000842.1:0-1408 GCF_056396965.1 Pseudomonas sp. 05N434 | reverse complement strand
GGGTTACTAACTGCGAACAGATCCTGACTCAAACCACCGTGACAGCCGCATTCAACATCAACACCACAATCAAACCGACCACGGCCACGATGGATTGAACCACTGAAATGGTCTTGGTGGCTTCGCCCATAGTCATGCCGAAGGATTCCTTCACCATCCAGAAGCCCGCATGGTTCGCATAGTTGAAGAACAGCGAGCCGCAGCCTATGGACAAGGCAAGCAGAGGCAGGTTGAGGCTGGGATCAGCACCTGCAAGCGGCGCCAGCAAGCCAGCAGCACCAACGATACCGACAGTGGCAGAACCGGTAGATACCGAGAGCAACATCGCGATCAACCAACCCAAGATCAGCGGAGGGAACGCAGACTGCTGAGTCAGGTGCACAATGGCATCGCCCACCTTGGCGCTGGTCAACAGCTCCTGAAAGGCACCACCGCCGGCGATGATCATGATGATTGAGGCGATTGGCTTGAGGCTCTTGCCCAGGGATTCGCGCAATTGCCCCGCATCGCCGCCCCGCGCGAGTACCAGACTTGCCCCTGCGAACAGCACGCCCAGGAGCATGGCGATCAGGGGATTGCCCAAGAAACTAGCCATTTTCAGGATCGCATTGTCCTTGGGTAATACCATCTCAGCGACGGCATGAATCAGCATCAGGATCGCCGGTAGCAAGGCTGCCAGCACGCCAAGGCATACGCTGGTGCTTGGTTGATCGTCGGCTTTTTCAGCCAGGGTGAACTGATCTAGCAAAACCTGATCGGGCCGAGTGCTCATGCGCGGCGAAATGAATGCGCCATAAAGCGGGCCGCCTAAAATCATTGCAGGAATAGCCGCAAGGAAGCCATAGAGCATTGTGGGCCCAACCGAGGTTTTGAGCGCGGCGATGGCCGTCAAGGGGCCAGGGTGCGGCGGTACCATCCCGTGCATGGCTGCAAGTGCCGCAATCACCGGAACACCCACATACACATAGGCTGAACCTTTGAAGCGAGCCTGGCTTTCCAGCTTTCGCGCCACGCTGAATATCAGCGGCAGCATGATCACCAAGCCCACCTCGAAAAACATGGGAATGCCAATTACAAATGCAACCATCATCATGGCCCAAGGTATCATCCGATCCGATGTTCGCTTGAGGATGACCTCGGCGACCTGCTCTGTGACGCCTGCGTCAGCAAGAATTTTGCCTAGCATCGCTCCAAGCGCGATTACGACCCCTACTGCCYCCAGTGTCTTTCCGACGCCGGTGATCAAGTGGGAGACTATGGTTTCTGGTTCCATACTGGTTGCAAAGCCAACGCCAACGGAAACTACTAGCAAGGCCAGGAGCGGGTGCATTTTGAGACGCGACACGATGAGCGCCACCAGCACCAAGACGCTCACCAATGCGGTCAGTAAGAGGTCTACATCTAAGGG
>NZ_JBFTMK010000841.1:0-1426 GCF_056396965.1 Pseudomonas sp. 05N434 | reverse complement strand
GGCGCAGGCAATCCGCTGTACGAAACCCTGCTGCTGTCGCCGACCGCAGCTGTCGCGCAACAAGCGTTCCAGCAGCTGTCTGGCGAGATTCATCCGGCGATCGGCACGCTGCTGATCAACGACAGCCACTACCTGCGCGATGCCGTCGGCGAACGTTTGCGCGAGCATGATCTGTTCGACGCCGGCGCACCGACCGATGACCGCAGCAATGCCTGGCTCAAAGTGCTCGGCGCCTGGGGCAAGAGCGATGGCGGGCATGACAACGCCAGTTCCAACAGCTCCATCGGCGGGCTGCTGGCCGGTGTCGATGGCTTGATCACTGAACATACGCGCTTGGGTTTCGTCACTGGTTACAGCGACAGCTCATTGAGCATGGGCGATGGCACGCACTCTTCAGCTTCGGTCGACAGCTATCACTTGGGCGCCTACCTGGGCCATGAGATCGACGCGCTGCGCCTGAGTGTCGGCGGCGCTTACAGCTGGCATCGCATCGACGTCAAACGCGACCTGCAATTCGGTGACGTCAGCGGCAAGCAGAAATCCAAACGCGATGCGACCACCGCACAACTGTTCACCGAAGCGGCCTATCGCCTGGACCTGCAACCGCTGGCACTGGAGCCGTTCGCCAACCTGGCCTACGTGCATTTGAACAGCGACAGCTTCAGCGAAAAAGGTGATGCCGCCGCACTCAAGGGCGGTGAAAACAACCGCGATGCGGTGCTCTCGACCCTCGGTCTGCGGGCGAGCAAAGCCATTGCGCTGTCCGACCAGCATCAGTTGGAACTGTCCGGCACGCTCGGCTGGCAGCACAACCTGAGCAGCACCCGTTCCGAAGACCACCTGGCCTTCGTCAACGGCAACACCGCGTTCAGCGTGCAAAGCGTGTCCATGGACCGCGATGCCGCGGTGGTCGGCGCCCGTGCCGGACTGGCGCTGGGCCGCGATACCCGTTTGAACCTGGATTACAACGGGCTGCTCGGCTCCCGGGAAAAAGACCACGGTGTGGGCCTGACCCTGGACTGGCAGTTCTGATTTGACGCAAAGGAAGCCACAACATGGGACTGTTTGATTACAAAAATGCCGGCAGTGCGGCCGGCAAGGCGTTGTACTCCGACGCGATCGCGCTGACGCTCTACGCGTACACGCCCACCGGCCAGCCACTGCCAGCGACCGCTTGGGCGCCGATTGGCGCGGCAGCCCTGGGCTATCAGGGCAAGGTGGGGCCTCAAGGCACCTTCTATGGCGAGAAGGACGGTTTCACCAGCGCCGAAGCCGAAATCCTCGGTAAATACGACGGGGCAGGGCAGCTGATCGGCCTCGGCATTGCGTTCCGTGGCACTGGCGGCCTGGGTTACAGCGACACCTTCGGCGACGTGAAAAACAACCTGCTGGCCGCGGTCGGACCGGCGGATTACGCGAGCAACTA
>NZ_JBFTMK010000840.1:0-1428 GCF_056396965.1 Pseudomonas sp. 05N434 | reverse complement strand
GAGGCGGCTGGGGGCCATTGCGGCGGTTCCGAGTAGTGAAAGCAGCGGGTTCGCAACGACCTGAACGGTTGTCACGCCAATCGCAAGCACAAAGAGGGCGCCGAGGAAGGCTGGAAACAATGCGGACTGGGTGGCAGGAATGAAGAGCAGGCATCCACCAGCCATCAGCAGCAACCCGAGGACGGCCGCTCTCATGTAGCCGATTCGCGAAATGAGCAGGCCTGCGGGTATGGCGAAAATGAAATAGGCAAAAAAGAATGACGACTGCACAAGCATGGCCTCGGTATAGCTGAGGCTGAAGAGGTGCTTGAGTTTTGGCACCAGGACATCGTTAAGGCTGGTGATGCTGCCGAGGATGAAAAACAGCGCGAACACGTAGGTGCTCATCCGTTGGGCGTGGGGTGTTGCCAAACTGTTGGTGACAGTCGCGCTAGCACTAGCATTCGTCATCACGGGCTTCCTTTCTTGTGATTGTTACTTTCAAGGAAAGCTCTATAGAGCCTCGGGCACCTTGACAGTGGGACAGCGCTATCTTTGTGCGGTGAAGTACTCGCCAAAGGAGGGTGCGCTGCCATCTGATTTTTTGTCTGTAGCCGCTACCGCTCACCCAAAGTCCAGGGCCAGTCGTTAGAGGGCGCTACCTTAGTGCCTGACTTTTCATTTGGCAAGCCGCAGGATCTCTTGGGGGGATGCCGAGATAAGGGGTAAATTCGCTCATTTGGGCTGCAGTAGGGCCGTGGGCACTTGGACGCTCGAACTGGTGTTCGCCGGGTCGCTACGCAGCGGTAAGCGGGCAGCTGCGATCATGAGCTTGATTCAGTCAACCCGCATGAATGGGCATGATCCTTATGCGTATCTCAAAGATGTGCTGACGCGCCTGCCGACGCAGCGAGCGAGTGAGATCGATCAACTGCTGCCACAGCATCCCACGCCCGAAATTACAACAGGCTTACCAGTGTCGATCAGCTCCATGGAAAAGTCCTATACAGGAGCTATCGATGGTATTTCTTCAACAGCCTTTACTGCGGCGTTCGACCAAGCATCAAGAAGGGGCTGCTACATCGTGATGGAGAGCTTCAAGGGGACGGTGAATTGGGGTAGAGGGTTCCTTTAACTTCATTCACTCCGCCTCCACTACCGGAATTGATCGTGCAGATGAGTTTTTCTGCATAGTTGGAGGCAGTGGTACGGATGGTTTGAAAGGGATATCAGGGTCAGGAGGGATCACAATTGACATCGATGGAACGCACCCTGCCATTCAAATTCCTGGGAGAGTGGGTAGGGGGCTTCAACTTCGGTCGCCCCAGCATGTACGCGAACGGCAAACAGAGATTTATGGATGGTAGCAACAAGATCTACGCATGCGAGCTTGGCCGTCTCGCGCGAGAGCTGATGGCAGCCACACCTATGTTGTTACGAAGACTGGAG
>NZ_JBFTMK010000839.1:0-1430 GCF_056396965.1 Pseudomonas sp. 05N434 | reverse complement strand
ATATAACTCTGAACGTTGTGAGGCATGCCCATGAGTCCGGAAACCGAAGACAAGGAAGAAGAAGGCCCGATCAACGATCCTGGCAACGAAGATCCGGGGTCTCTGATGGACGACGCCACGGTACCGCTCAACGATGCCGATGACGCAGGCGATGTGGGCAACCTGGAGAATGATGAGTATGACGAGGAAGACGACGAGTGATTTTGCGGTCGGGCCGACCTCGATCCCTCTGATCGAACCGTGTCTGTCGTGTTGGCCTCGAAAGGCAAGGATCTGCTTTTCAGGTCCATTGAGAGGTGCGTTATGAACGCTGATCCGAAAGACTCCGATATCGACGATACCCCCGAATATCCGCTGCCTTCGCCCACCAATTCGCTGCGCCGCGACCAGCGCCCGCCCGACGATGACGACACCGCTGTGGAACAGGTGCCCGCCGTTGATGTGAGGCGGGGTAATGTGGAAGCCGACCCGGAAGACCCGGACATCGCCGGCGATGACGCTTCGGGGGAACCGAGCTGAAACCTGTGTGGTGGTGCATCGCAGATTGTCGATTGAGCGACACCTTTTAAAAGCGATCACCACCAGAGATCAGGTAAAGCACTCTTTAAAGGAGATGCACCATGATCAGGTCAAAATGGATGGCGCTTACGATGGTCGGCTTATTGTCGATCAGTTCATTGACGGCGTTTGCTGAATCTACCGGTCGCGATGCGCCGGTCGACAAGGGCGGGATGCCGCCTTATTCGGAAATGAATGCGGGTACCTCGGATGGGAAGGCGCTGCCACCGGACACCCTTGGTGGTGGGAATGGTGGTGATACCAACGGGAGGAGCATCGACCCGGAGAAGGGCAGCGGGTCGGTGAGTGGTGGAAGTTCGATGGGGAGTGGTTCTGGAAGTGGGTCTGGAGGATCAGGTGGTTCTGAGGGCGGTGCAGATAAAACCGGTAATTCGGGTGGCTGAAGTCAGATTCTTTACCATTGCACTGAGCCCAGCATCGAACTGGGTTTGGTGTTTGTACAGGAGTTAAAAGTATCTTGGCCTCTTTTTTCAACCGCTATTCCTCTTCAATATCTGATTCAAACCAGCGCATAAAGAAGTCTCGCTGAACCTCTGGATCGTTGGTAAGATTATTTTCTTCGTAGTCAAAAATATTTACCAGGTCATTCCTTGTTGCATATTTGCCTAGTGTAAGTTCATATGCTTTTACTCCAAGCGACATCTGTGAGGACATGCTGGAAGGGTGTACGTTTATTTTTGCTCCTTTGCACAGGAAAACTACATCGCAGTGCTCTTTTCTGATATTGCCAAGGCACTCGTAAAAATCTCCCCCTGCATAAGTTTTGCTATATCCATCCTCCGTCACAAAATTAATAGTCAGTGCTTCCGAGTCGCAGAAAAGCTTCGCGATCTGGCGTATACCGTGTTTGA
>NZ_JBFTMK010000838.1:0-1434 GCF_056396965.1 Pseudomonas sp. 05N434 | reverse complement strand
CACCCAGCTCTTTATAAGAAGAGGTATTGGCTGGCATGGCTGCATAAGGCTGGAAGGCCTGTTTGCAATTGCGTAAGGCAGGTGCTGCCCAGGAAGTTCAGGGTGCGCGATTGTACGCAAGCTACTCTGGCGTTGCAAGTGGCCGTCCATCGCGCCTTGACAGGCCCGGACGTGGGTCCTAGCATGCCGCGCAACCCTTCTGGAGCAACTGTCGCTGATGCAACCCCAAGCTTTCTACCGCGCGGTGGCGGACGATTTTAGCGCCGTCGACGGCATCATCAAGAAGCAGCTGACTTCCCGAGTGCCGCTGGTATCGAAAATCGGCGACTACATTACCTCGGCTGGCGGCAAACGCCTGCGTCCCTTGCTCGTGCTGCTGTGCGGCAAGGCACTGGGCCGCGAGGGCGATGACCTGCGCCTGCTGGCCGCGACCATCGAGTTCCTGCACACCGCCACCCTGCTGCACGACGACGTCGTCGACATGTCCGGCATGCGCCGTGGCCGTTCAACCGCCAATGCCATGTGGGGCAACGCGCCGAGCGTGCTGGTGGGCGACTTCCTGTATTCGCGTTCTTTCGAAATGATGGTCGAACTGGGCTCCATGCCGGTAATGAAGATCCTTTCGCAAGCCACGCGCATCATCGCTGAAGGCGAAGTATTGCAGCTGTCGAAGGTCCGCGACGCCAGCACCACCGAAGAAACCTACATGGAAGTCATTCGCGGCAAAACCGCGATGCTCTTCGAGGCTTCGACCCACAGCGCCGCAGCCCTGGCCGGCGCCTCGCTGGAACAGAGCGAAGCGCTACGCACCTTCGGCGATCACCTGGGCGTGGCCTTCCAACTGGTCGACGACCTGCTGGACTACCGTGGCGATGCCGAGACCCTGGGCAAGAACGTCGGTGACGACCTGGCCGAGGGCAAGCCGACGCTGCCGCTGATCTACACCATGCGCGAAGGCACTCCGGAGCAGGCCGCACTGGTTCGTCAGGCGATCCAGAAAGGTGGCATCGAAGACCTGGAAAGCATTCGCGAAGCGGTCGAAGCTTCCGGCTCGCTGGATTACACCGCGCAACTGGCCCGCGACTACGTGGCCCGTGCGATCAAGTGCCTCGGCGCCCTGCCCGCCAGCGAATACCGCGATGCGCTGGTGGAATTGAGTGAATTTGCGGTCGCTCGCACGCACTGATATTCATAGCAAATTYAAAAGATCGCAGCCCTCGGCAGCTCCACATGGGTACACCAAGGAGCTGCCGAAGGCTGCGATCTTTTGCTGTTCGCTCCCTCCTGCGATAAATCCCTATATAATGTGCGCTTTTTAGCCATCCTGAATCCAAGGAGCTTTAGTGAGCACGTTGCCACCCTGCCCGAAATGCAATTCCGAATACACCTACGAAGACGGCGCACAGCTGATCTGCCCGGAGTGCGCCCATGAGT
>NZ_JBFTMK010000837.1:0-1435 GCF_056396965.1 Pseudomonas sp. 05N434 | reverse complement strand
GCTACCTGACTGGTCATTGCCGGKCGGTTGGCTGCAAGCGGTCTACCCTCATCGGCGCGGGGTAATGCCGGCAGTACGCGCCTGGATCGACCATTTGATCGAATCATTCAATGCCTGTGGGGACCGACTGTTATGAAGGCAAGACCAATGAGCGAAGAGGATGTCGCGCAATTCTGCCTGGCGCTGCCCGGCGCGCGGGAGGATTACAAGTGGGGGGGCGTAAGGGTGTTTTCGATTGCCGGGAGCAAGATGTTCGCCTTGCAGAACCTGCGGGGCCAGTCMCTGGCCTTCAAGGTCGACAAGGACCTGTTCCTGGGCCATTGCGACCGACCGGGCATTCACCCGGCGCCGTATCTGGCCCGGGCGCAGTGGATCATCATGGACACGCCCTACCCGCTGGGCACCGAAGAGCTGCAAGGCTTGCTGCAACGTTCCCACCAACTGGTGGTGAGCAAGTTGCCCAAGCGCACGCAGATCGGCTTGCTGCTTTAAAACAGCTTTAGAACAGCGCGAACAGCTGAGCACCCAAAAACAACTGGTCGATCCAGAACACCTGATGCATCAGCACGATGAGCCAGAACACC
The DNA here is from genome assembly GCF_056396965.1 of Pseudomonas sp. 05N434. Lineage (NCBI taxonomy): Bacteria > Pseudomonadati > Pseudomonadota > Gammaproteobacteria > Pseudomonadales > Pseudomonadaceae > Pseudomonas > Pseudomonas sp. 05N434. The sequence goes on along the minus strand of NZ_JBFTMK010000837.1, from coordinate 851 downwards.
AGTTGAAACGAAACCTTGCGGGTCTTGTGCCGAAACACTTGCTGGGCCAGCAAGGCACCCGGCCAACCGCCCGCCAGTTCCACCGCGTGCAAGACGTTCTCCGGCGTGCGCCAGCTGTCGGCGCGGGCCTTGTGCTTGTCGCCCCAGTACAGGAAAAACGCCAGCACGCTAACGATGCCATAGGCGGCCAGGGGAATCACCGACACCCCGCGCAGCCACAGCGACACCGAGCCAAACAACGGCACTGCGCACAGCAAAACGAACACCAGCAATTTCAACCGCAGGTTTTGAATTGCTCCCCCGGGCTTGCGCCCGGGGTTGTTGCGTGCGGCGGCGTCGCTCATGGCTTGGCCGCGGTCCAGTCGACCCAACCGAACTGCCAGGTCGCCAGAATCACCAGGCCAAACACAATGCGATACCAGGCGAATGCCGCGTAGCTGTGGCTGGCGATGAACTTGAGCAGGCCCCGGACGGCGATCATCGCAAAGATAAACGCGGTGACAAAGCCGATGGCGAACACCGGGAAATCAGCCGGAACAAACAGGTGGCGGTATTTGTAGCCCGAGTAAACCGCTGCGCCGACCATGGTTGGCATGGCAAGGAAGAACGAGAATTCGGTGGCCGTCTTGCGCGACAACCCGAACAGCAAACCGCCGATGATCGTCGAACCGGAACGCGAGGTCCCCGGGATCATCGCCAGGCACTGGGCGAAACCGACTTTCAGGGCCTCTTTCCAGGTGATGTCATCGACGCTTTCGGCATGCACGACATGCTGCCGGCGTTCAGCCCACAACATGATAATCCCGCCCACGACCAATGCGCTGGCCACGGTTATCGGGTTGAACAGGTAC
>NZ_JBFTMK010000836.1:0-1435 GCF_056396965.1 Pseudomonas sp. 05N434 | reverse complement strand
GCGCTACGCCGGGTGGCGCTCACCGGAACACCTCGACAACACAATCCATGGCAGTGACTCGACAGTAAAAGCAAAGCCCCGGCCTTCCTGCTGAACAGAGGGTGCCGGGGCGAAAAATTATGCTGTCGATTATTAACCAGATGGACAGAAAAAGGTGTCTGCAAAAGACCTTTAAATCGCCACGTACGTCATCCAGCGATGACCAGCGCCGCCGATTGCTGTGCCTGCTCGCGCCTGGCTAGAGCGAAGTACAGGACGCCGCCGAGGAAGCAGCCGGTGAACCAGGCGAAGTTGGCCATCGGCTGCAACACCGGGATGAAAGTGATCGCAACGCCCATCAGGGTGGCAGGAATCAACGCCTTGACCGCCGTCCAGTTGATCCCGCCGCTGTAGTAATAACGCCCGCTCGGGCCGTCATTGAACAGCGCATCGACGTCGATCTGCTGCTTTTTGATCAGGTAGTAATCCACCAGCAGAATCCCGAACAGCGGGCCGATGAACGCCGCCAGCACGTCGAGGGTGTAGTGAATCACTTCGGGGTTGTTGAATAGGTTCCACGGGGTGATGAAGATCGACGCCATGGCGGCGATCATGCCACCCGCACGCCAACTGATTTTGCTTGGGGCGACGTTGGCGAAGTCGAATGCCGGGGACACGAAGTTGGCGACGATGTTGATGCCGATGGTCGCGGTGACGAAGGCAAAGGCGCCGAGCAGCACCGCCACGCTGTTGTCGATGCGCGCCACGGTGGCGATCGGGTCGTGAAGCATTTCACCGAACACCGGCAAGGTGCCGGAAACGATCACCACGGTCACCAGCGAGAACGCCAGAAAGTTTACCGGCAGCCCCCAGAAATTGCCGCGACGCACGTCATTCATGCTGCGGCAGTAGCGACTGAAATCACCGAAGTTCAGGGTCGGACCGGAAAAGTACGACACCACCAATGCCGTTGCCACGATCACCTGGCCGAAGGCTTCCCAGCCAGACAGGGATTTCTCCGCCAGGGTGAAGCTGATATTGCTCCAGCCGGCCTGCCAAACGATCCAGCCGGCGAGCAGGAACATCACGCCGTACACCACGGGGCCGGCCCAGTCGATGAAGCGGCGGATCGACTCCATGCCGGTCCAGAACACCAGCGCCTGGACGAACCACAGGCTGAGGAAACCGAACCAGCCGAGGTAGGACAAACCGGCAAAGTGCGGTTCGGCGTAGGCCGCCATCGCAGGAAAAAACCGCAGCACGACGATGATGAGTGCACTGGACGCCAGGTACGTCTGAATYCCGTACCAGGCCACCGCAATCAGGCCGCGAATGACCGCAGGAATATTCGCCCCGAACACCCCGAACGCCAGTCGGCAGATCACCGGGTAAGGCACCGCGGCTTGCTGACTCGGCCTGGCCACCAGGTTGGCGATCAACTGCACGATGCAAATCC
>NZ_JBFTMK010000835.1:0-1439 GCF_056396965.1 Pseudomonas sp. 05N434 | reverse complement strand
GCTATGTGCATTGTCAGATCAAACAAAGGTTATGGTTTGTCATGAAATGAAAAAGCGCTGTCGCCAAATGAAAGGCTGGCGCGCGCCCTGCCTATAAACTCCTCCTCAAGCCTGCGCAGCAAGCCCAGGGCTCTCACGGGTGCGAAACACCTATGGAGAAATCCACGCATTTCCCACGAATGGAGAAGAGACAATGAGTGAGCGGTCGATCAAGCCACGGCTGATCGATACATCCTACGATTACCTGCTTCAACGTTGAACCTGGATAATTAAGAGTTTTAAAAAACCAATTCTATTAGTAAGCGCTTAATGCCCAGCCTACAAATATATTACTGAAAGCCCACGACCTACCGTGCACTCACCTTAATAGAACTCACACTTAAAAATACGCCCCTAGAACTACATTGCGGAAGACAAAAATAAGTAATGTTTTTGCGATTTGTTTTTTGTTGCATTCATGAATTTTATAATCAGAAACCATGACAAAACTTGCAGAGACATCACTTCAACACCCTCAATGCTGGAAGCTCGATATAAATAATCGAATCTTATTCGACGACGCCATTCAAATACACTTAACAAATATTGAGGGCATCATTGTAAAAAACATGCTCCTCAAGGAGGAACGCGTAATCAGTAGAGCAGAGCTAATTAGTAATATTGGGAGAGATCCTGAGCTCTATCGCGGCCTGGAGATGAGTTTGAGTAGACTGCAAATAAAATTCAAGAAAAACGCAGGAGGACGGCATCTCTTTCGCGCAGTCAGAAATCGCGGCTACTGCCTCACTCAAGCCATACATATTAATGGGGAGCCGTCTCGGGAATTTACGTGAGGTAAGCGGCAATACACCCCTCGCATGGTCATATGGCTGATGATGACTAACGAACTTATGAATTTAGGGGTGGCCGTGGGCGCAGCGTTCAAGATGAGTGAGTTCACTTTTTACGATTGACCTTGCGCTTTGATACTGGTGTAGCGGCGTTAAAAAACTGTCGCATGACTTCTAAGTTATGCGACGACTCACTCGGGCTTGACAGTAAAGGCTTTGTGATATCGCGTGACTCTGTCGCAGGTTCTCAATTATCTGCGACATGAAATGTGATAGATGTGACATTGAGAATGTTGGAATGTTAATCCGATATGCTCGTCCCCCACTCCAGGCAAAAATCTGGAGCCGCAGCAAGGCCTGCTGGCGAGTTTGTATCTGTCACGGTTGACCGGAAATGGCCGTTTTCAGCCGGCCGCGACCGACTGAAAACGCCCTATAGCAACCACTCGCAGTGGTGCGACAAATGTCCTGCGAGCTGTAATACCTTACTGCTCCGCCTGCCCTTGCAGATGTCGGTACCCAGCCGCCTGAATGAAATCGGCCAAATGCCAAATCGCTCCGTTGGCTGCCCAGAAGCCATCTCTGACTTCATCAAGGATGATCGAAGTC
>NZ_JBFTMK010000834.1:0-1441 GCF_056396965.1 Pseudomonas sp. 05N434 | reverse complement strand
GTTTGGTATCGAGTTGCTGTACCAGTTAATGACCTGCCCCAAAGAGCAGGAGCATATCGAATCGATTCACGGCTTCAATTATCTTGATTTCATCTCGCTCACCGGTAAGGAGGATTTTTTCAGCCCTACCGCAGGTGCACCTGCACCTGCACCTGCACCTGCACCTGCATCTGCATCTGCATCTGAATCTGAACCTTTTACCGTCCAGCCTGTAGCATCAGGCGGGTTGCGTGGTTTTGCAGGCAAGGTAATTCGCAAGCTGAGATCTGTGTAATATCTACGTGCTTCTCCGCAGTTGCGTCAGCGGCTGCGGATGGATGGTTTGCTCGACCCGCGCCAAACAAGGCGCCGGAGCGAGCCGGCGTTTGTGTGCGCTCCCTGAATACCTTTAAACCCTTACGGAGCAAGTGAAGCTAAGGTATCATTCCGGCCCCCATAAGCTATCGCCAGGATATTAGCCTTCATGGACAATAAGGGCATGATTGACAGTCTGACTTCGCTCCGTTTTTTTGCAGCCTTCGCAATCTTATTGCATCACGCAAGGGGCTCAGTTTTTTCTAGCGAATTCATGAGTGGGGTGCCGCTTGTTTTTGGTGTCAGTTTTTTCTTCGTGTTATCAGGGTTTATACTTAGTTATGTATATTCTGGGAGAATGGAGTCTGTCGGTCTTTATAGGTTTTATACTTCTAGGTTTTCAAAAGTATGGCCTTCGCATATTTTTACATTGCTCTTGGTTGTAGCCTTTCTTCCTTCATATGTGTGGGTGTTTGGTGCCAAGGATGGCTGGCTTGTTGCATTGCTTAATGTGTTTCTTCTTCAATCTACTGTTCCTGTTCCTGCGTACTATTTTTCATTCAATATGGTCTCTTGGAGTATCTCTGCGGAGCTATTTTTCTATGCGGTATTTCCGTTCCTGTTGTCAGGTCTGAATAAAAATTGGTACTTCAAACTAGCGGTTTTGCTTTTGCTGGGTGGGGTGTCTGCTTTTATTTTTGATTTGAGCGGTCGTGACTATTATTCTCCGGATAAATGGACAGAATTTTCAGGGTACGGTCTGGCATATATTAGTCCGCTATTCAGGGTTCAAGAGTTTTTCATGGGGATGCTGCTATTTAAGGTGTTTGACTACATTAAAGGGTGGAGGGGGTTCGGATTTGCTCTGTGCACCGCCCTTGAGGTTTTGTGCGTAGCTAGTGTTGTGTTTTTGACGCAGGGCATTGTAGCGGCTTCATATTCGCTCGTTGGACCTGGGAATAATGCGTCAGGTGAGTTCTGGACGCACTTTGCTATAAGCCTGTTTTTTGGTTTGGTGGTGGTGTGTTTTGCCATAAACAGAGGCTTGATATCAAAAATTCTAAAGCAACGATTGTTTGTGGTTCTTGGTGAAATAAGCTTTGCTATGTATCTGATTCACCAGATTGTTTTCAGGTTCTACATGTCG
>NZ_JBFTMK010000833.1:0-1446 GCF_056396965.1 Pseudomonas sp. 05N434 | reverse complement strand
GCGAATACCTGGTCGACGGTGAACTGAAAACCTGGTCCGGCCCCCTCGCCCAGGTGCGCAGCCCGGTGTACCTGAGCGGCGCGAATGGCGATGAACAAGTGATCCTCGGCAGCACGCCGCTGCTCGATGCCGACACCGCCCTGACCGCGCTCGACGCGGCTGTCCGTGCCTATGACCGGGGCCAGGGTTTGTGGCCGACCATGCGCGTGGCCGAGCGTATCCAGCATGTCGAGACCTTCCTCGGTCGTATGCGCGAACAGCGCGAGGCGGTGGTCAAGTTGCTGATGTGGGAGATCGGCAAGAACCTCAAGGACTCGGAGAAAGAGTTCGACCGCACCTGCGACTACATCGTCGACACCATCAACGCCCTCAAGGAACTCGACCGCCGCTCCAGCCGATTCGAACTGGAACAGGACACCCTCGGCCAGATCCGCCGCGTTCCGATGGGCGTGGCGTTGTGCATGGGGCCTTACAACTATCCGCTGAACGAGACTTTCACCACGCTGATTCCGGCGCTGATCATGGGCAACACCGTGGTGTTCAAGCCGGCCAAGCTGGGGGTGCTGTTGATTCGTCCGCTGCTGGAAGCCTTTCGCGACAGCTTCCCGGCCGGGGTGATCAACGTCATTTACGGCAGTGGCCGCGAGACCGTCAGCGCACTGATGGCCAGCGGCAAGATCGATATCTTTGCGTTTATCGGCACCAACAAGGCTGCCAGCGACCTGAAAAAGCTTCACCCGCGGCCTCACCGCTTGCGTGCGGCACTGGGCCTGGATGCGAAGAACCCCGGCATCGTGTTGCCAGAGGTGGATCTGGACAACGCGGTCAGCGAAGCCGTCACCGGCTCCCTGTCGTTCAACGGTCAGCGCTGCACCGCGCTGAAAATCCTCTTCGTCCATGAAGACGTGGTCGAAGCGTTCATCGAGAAATTCAACGCCAGGCTCGCCTCACTGAAACCCGGCATGCCGTGGGACAGCGGCGTGGCCCTGACACCGCTGCCGGAGGCGAGCAAAGTCGATTATCTGCATTCGCTGGTGGCGGACTCGGTCAGCAAAGGCGCCGCCGTGGTCAACCCCAATGGTGGTGAGTCCCGGGCATCGTTCTTCTACCCGGCCGTGTTGTACCCGGTGACACCGCAGATGCGCGTCTATCAGGAAGAACAGTTTGGCCCGGTCGTGCCGATCGTGCCTTACCGTCATCTGGACACCGTGATCGATTACGTCCTGGAATCCGACTTCGGCCAGCAACTGAGCATCTTCGGCACCAACCCGGTGGCGGTCGGCAGGCTGGTGGACACCTTCGCCAACCAGGTCGGCCGGATCAACCTCAACGCCCAGTGCCAACGCGGCCCGGACACCTACCCGTTCAACGGCCGCAAGAACTCCGCCGAGGGCACGTTGTCGGTGCATGATGCGCTGCGGGTATTTTCGATCCGGACCCTGGTGG
>NZ_JBFTMK010000832.1:0-1449 GCF_056396965.1 Pseudomonas sp. 05N434 | reverse complement strand
CTGTTGATGGCTCGCGACACCAGAACTCGCCTGGTGGTGCTGATGAGCTGCGTCCTGGCATTGTTGCCCCTGTTCCTATTCACCAATCTTCATCTAGTCCATAGCTACTACCAGTCGGCCAGCGTCATTTTCATCATCTTCGCACTGGCTGTGGCGCTGTCCGAAGGCCTCGCTCATCCGCAGTCTCGCCTGTGGATATTGGGGCTGTTCGTAGCCTTGCTGGCCAATAACTACAGCACCTTCGCACAAGGGTACGGCGAAAACCTGCGGCAGAAGATTGACCTGAGCAACTCCAGAGACCTGCTGGTGGCTGACACGCTGAAGCACAACATGAAGGAAGGCGAGGCATTTACCCTGTACGGCAACGACTGGAGTTCGTCGATCGTCTACTACGCACAACACAAGTCATTCACCATTGCCAACAGCTTCAAGGATCTGGACAAGACCATCGAATCCCCCGAGACCTTCCTGGGTGGCGCGCCCCTGGGCGCGGTAGTCGCGTGCCCGCCGGTTGAGAAGCCCAGCCTTGGCCAATTGGTTAACCAGCAACACAAAGACGGTCAGTGGAAGGTCGCCGAAGTATCAGGCTGCTACATCAGCCTGCCACAGACGAACGTGGGCCTGGACCTACCGAAGGCCCCAGCGCAATGCATTGGTAGCCTTGACTTCGCGAACCCGACCACGCAGAAGCTCGCAGGCGCCATTGAAGCCAAGGGCTGGACCGTCGTGGATGCGGCCCGCAACCAGCTGCCGTCACAGGTCTACATCACCCTCACCGATGCCCACCAGAACGTGCGTTACTATGATGCGACCCAGTACGCACGCCCTGATGTAAACGACTTCTTCAAAAAATCCGACCTCGGCAACGCCGGCTTCGGCCGCGTTATAGACACCCGCGACCTCAAGGGCAGCTATGCCGTTGGCGTGGCCCGCGTGGTAGGCAAGGAACTGCAGTTGTGCCAATTTCGCAAAGACATTCAGGTTAACCCGCAATGACCGCTATTAATCTTGATGAACGTATCATCCTGCCCGGCGGTGCCGGGCTGGTCGGACAGAATCTGGTAGCTCGCCTCAAAGCCAAGGGCTACAGCAATATCGTGGTCATCGACAAGCACCGCGAAAACCTGGAGATCCTCAAGCGCGTGCAGCCTGACGTGATCACTATTTTTGGTGACCTGTCCATGCCCGGCGAATGGCAACAGGCCTTCGCCGGTGCCAATGTGGTCGTCATGCTGCAGGCACAGATCGGTGGTATTGACTATCAGGAATTCGTCAAGAACAACGTTGATGCCACCCGCCTGATTCTTGAACAGATCAAACTGCACAGCATCGACTATCTGGTGCACATCAGCTCTTCGGTGGTCGAATCGGTGGCCGACGACTTCTACACAAAAAGCAAAATAGACCAGGAAAAGATGGTGCTGGAAAGTGGCATCCCCTGCCCGGTGC